>JAQVPT010000196.1 GCA_028701945.1 Bacteroidales bacterium | reverse complement strand
AATCCACCGTTACAAGCAACAGGGTAGATTCATTCTAACGAAATAGAACATTATCACCAGGCATAACCATTTGTACACCTTCAGGTAACATAATCTCACCAGTAATATCAAGAGTTCTCAAGAAAAACTGTGGACGATAATTATTATGAAATGGAGTATGACGACCACCCTCTTCTTTTTTCAAAACATAAATTTCGGCTTTGAATTTAGTATGAGGTTTGATTGTTCCAGGAGCAGCAATAACCTGTCCTCTTTTAATCTCTTCTTTATCAACTCCACGAAGTAATAAACCTACGTTATCACCAGCTTCACCTCTATCGAGAATTTTACGGAACATTTCAACACCAGTAACAACAGTTTTACGTGCATCAGCACCTAATCCAATAATATGAACTTCGTTTCCTGTATTGATAATACCAGTTTCGATTCTACCAGTTGCAACTGTTCCGCGACCTGTAATTGAGAATACGTCCTCAACAGGCATTAGGAATGGTTTTTCGTTTTCACGTGGAGGAATTGGTATCCAAGAATCAACAGCGTCCATTAGTTCCATTACTTTCTCTTCCCACTTTTCTTCTCCGTTAAGAGCGCCTAATGCAGAACCCATAATTACAGGACAATTGTCTCCGTCAAAGTCATAGAAACTTAACATTTCTCTAACTTCCATTTCTACTAATTCAAGTAGTTCGTCATCGTCAACAAGGTCAACTTTATTTAAAAAGACAACAATTCTAGGTACGTTTACCTGACGAGCTAAAAGGATGTGCTCACGAGTTTGAGGCATAGGACCATCAGTCGCAGCAACAACGATAATTGCACCGTCCATTTGGGCAGCACCTGTTACCATGTTTTTAACATAGTCAGCGTGTCCTGGGCAATCAACGTGAGCATAGTGACGTGATCCAGTCTGATACTCAACGTGAGAAGTGTTAATAGTTATTCCTCTTTCTTTTTCTTCAGGAGCATTGTCAATAGCATCGAAATCCATCACAGCAGACAAACCTTTTTTTGCTAATACCATTGTAATAGCAGAAGTCAAGGTAGTCTTACCATGGTCAACGTGTCCAATGGTACCAATATTTACGTGCGGTTTCGACCTGTCAAATTTTTCTTTAGCCATGGCATAAAATATTTACTATATTAATAATTAAAACTTAAAATTCATTTCAAAAAAACCTGAGCCAATGATGGGAATTGAACCCATGACCTCTTCCTTACCAAGGAAGTACTCTACCCCTGAGCTACATTGGCACCTATTGAGCGGGAAACGAGACTCGAACTCGCGACCCTCAGCTTGGAAGGCTGATGCTCTACCAACTGAGCTATTCCCGCGTCCTTAGTGTTAGTAGTGGGGAGAGAAGGATTCGAACCTCCGAAGTCGAAAGACAACAGATTTACAGTCTGCTCCAGTTGGCCACTTTGGTATCTCCCCGATTACTTAATTACTTACTTTATTGGAGCCGATGGACGGACTCGAACCGCCGACCGGCTGATTACAAATCAGCTGCTCTACCAACTGAGCTACATCGGCCAAAAAAATAATTCATACTTTAAAGAACATAAAAATCCCTTTCTGAAAAGGTTTGCAAATGTATGAATTATTTATTTACCTCCAAAAAAAATAATGACTTTTTTTATTTTTTTTTTATCCTCGTTGTTTTTCTTTGAACTTTTTAAGCTGACGCCTTAGTGCAGCAGTGGCATCATCAACAGACTCCTCAAAGGATTTACTTTGTTTTCTAGCGAAAATATCAGTCCCATGAGGAATATCTATACTCACCTCGGCTATTTTATTCTCATTTTTCTCCGAGTTATCAATTTTTAAAATCACTTCGGCAGTTAAAATATCATCTGCAACCTGCATAAGTTTACCAACTTTTGCCTCAATGTAGTCAATTAATTTTTTATCTGCATCAAATTTAACCGAATGAATCTTTATATTCATAATTAATCCTTTTTTTATGCTCGTGGATGAGCTTGTTTATAAACATCTTTAATTTTTGCGAATGTATTGTGCGTATATACTTGGGTAGCGGCCAAACTAACATGACCTAGAAGTTCTTTTATGGCATTTAAATCAGCACCACGATTTAACATGTGCGTTGCAAATGTGTGCCTTAGAACATGTGGGCTTTTTTTATCTATCACAGTAACTTTACTTAAATAGTGTACTACTTTTTGATAAACAAATTTTGGATACATTATATTGCCCTTATCAGTAACGAATAACCAATCATCTTTTGAAACTCCAAATCCGTGTTCGAGTTTCTTATCTTTATAACTTTTATATATATTAATGGTGTAAGAATTCAAAGGGCAAACTCTTTCTTTATTTCCTTTACCTAAAATTTTCACAGATAAGTCTGAAAAACTAATATCAACATGCTTAATATTTATCAACTCCGATAATCTCATCCCTGTATTATAAAACATCTCAACAATAAATTTATCTCTAACTCCACAAAAATCATCAGTATAAACATCGCTTGCCTCTAATTTGTTCATTTGAATTTCTTGCACAAACTCTGGCAATCGTTTCTTGTTTTTGGGACAAATAATTTTGGCCATCGGATCCTCATCAATAATATTTTGTTTCTTCAAATATTTGATATATGATTTCAGACATGACAATTTGCGATTTATTGTTCGTGCATTAATATCGTTAAGCGACAACTCAACAATCCACGAACGGATGTTTTGATAATTTAAACAAGCCTCATCATCTTTTCCAAAACAAGAACAATGCTCATATACAAAAGTACGAAACTGATTTAAATCGGTTTCGTATGATTGTATTGTATGTATTGAATATCTCTTTTCGTATTTTAGGTATTTAACAAAAAGTTCAATGTTCATGATTTTTACGTAATATACAGTTTATAGATTGATACGTAAAACGAGGCTTATGGTTACGTAAGCGATACCATATTTCTAACTATTTTCTTCCTGACTCTTTAAACCCTGAATATAAATAGCATGTAGTTTTTGCTCACGCTTTGTAATAGAAGGCTTTTCAAATGCCTGACGTCGTCTCATTTCTTTTACAACACCCGTTTTTTCAAATTTTCTTTTAAAACGTTTTAAGGCCCTATCGATATTTTCGCCTTCTTTTACTGGTACTATTATCATTTCTTTTACTATTAATTTTTTATTATATTTTCTATTTTTAGGATTGCAAAAATACACATTATTAAATTATAGACAAATTTTTTTTACTAAATAAACATATTTATTCATTTTTTATTATTTTTATCGTTAGAAACTTATAAATATTACCTTTGCAATCAAAATAACAATATGACATTAATAAAATCTATTTCGGGAATTAGAGGAACAATTGGCGGAAAACAAAACGACAATCTAACCCCTTTTGACATAATGAAATTTGCTGTTGCTTACGGACAGTGGGTTAAAGAAAACAATAACGATGCAAATCTTATTGTTGTAGGTAGGGATGCTCGTCCATCAGGCAAGATAATTGAAAATATAATTGTATCCACAATGGCTTCGATGGGCTTTAATGTTTTAAACTTAGGACTCGCCACTACCCCAACAACTGAGTATGCGGTAATAAAAGAAAAAGCTTCGGGAGGTATTATAATTACTGCCAGCCACAATCCAATAGAATGGAATGCCTTAAAACTACTCAACTCTAAAGGAGAATTTTTAACTGCTGCAGACGGAGCAAGATTATTGGAGATTACCAAATCGTCGGCTACTGAGTTTAGTACAGTAGATAAATTGGGGAAAATTAAAATCGCAAGAGATTATGAAAATTATCATATCGACTCAATATTAAAATTACCTCTAGTAAATAAAAACTTAATAAAAGAAGCCAACTTCAGAATTGCAATTGATTGTGTAAACTCTGTAGGTGGTTTTGCAATTCCCAAACTACTTAAAGCTCTCGGAGTAAACGATATTATTAAATTATATTGCACTCCTGACGGAAATTTTCCGCATAATCCAGAACCTATACCAGAAAACCTTACGGAAATCAGTGCGGTAATAAAAGAGCATGGTGCTGACTTAGGTTTTGTTGTGGATCCTGATGTTGATAGACTTGCAATTGTTTGTGAAGACGGCAGCATGTTTGGTGAAGAATACACACTTGTAGCAGTGGCAGATTATGTATTATCTAAAACTCCTGGAAATACAGTTTCTAATTTATCTTCAACAAGTGCCCTAAGGGATGTTACAGAAAAATATGGAATGCAATATAATGCATCGGCTGTTGGAGAAGTTAATGTTGTTGAAAAAATGAAAGAAACAAATGCTGTTATAGGTGGCGAAGGCAACGGCGGCGTTATTTATCCAGAATCGCACTACGGACGAGACGCATTAGTCGGCATAGCTCTATTTCTTTCCTTTATGGCTGAAAAAAAGTTGAAAGCCTCAGGAATTAAAAACTTATATCCTCAATATCATATTTCAAAAAATAAAATTGAACTTAACAAAAACATCGACGTTGATAAGATTTTAAAATCACTTGAAAATAAATACAAAGAGAATCCTATACATACTATAGATGGTTTGAAAATTGAATTTCCCGAAACTAAAGAATGGGTGCATTTGCGTAAATCAAATACAGAACCTATAATTAGAATTTATTCTGAAAGTTCAAGTGTAAAAACGGCAGACAAACTTGCAAAGGATATTATAAATGAAATAAATGGATTAATAAATTAGTTTTTGTAATACATTTGAACAAAACATAGTTTTAGCTGCACTGAATTCGTAAACTCGGTTCTTGAAATCAATGATTTCCCGATTCCAATATTACTTTTTCGCTTGACACACTAAACTTATAAGTGGCACCAATTATTATAGATTGATTATTGCTAATATGCCCTACTGGAAAATTAAAGCATACTGGAAAATCATAGTCGGCAATATGTTCATGAATAATCTCATAAGCATTTTTGCCAAATGGATTTTGATTGTCTTTCATATCGGTAAAACCACCAACTAACAACCCCCTCAATCCAGCTAATTTACCCGAAAGTTTTAGATTTATCATAATCCTATCTAAATGGTACAAATATTCATTCAAATCTTCAATTAATAAGATTTTATTATTTGTATCAATTTCATAAGGTGTACCTTGCATACCATAAATAATCGACAAGTTACCACCAACTAACTGAGCTTTGGTCTCTCCTACTCTATTTAGATTGTTAGTAGAATACGAATATGAGATTTTATCACCTTGCAAAACATTAATCAAACTACGCACTGATTCTTTATCCTCAGATAACGAGAAAGACTTAGTCATAGCTCCATGAATACTCATAATGCACAATTTATTAAGTTTTAAATGCAGGTGCGTTATATCGCTAAAACCTATCAACCATTTAGGATAATTCGTCATTCCATAAAAATCAAGTTTATCCAAAATCCTTCCAGTTCCATATCCGCCACGAGAACACATAATCGCAGCAGCTTCTTTATTATCCAAAGCAGACTGTAATTCTTCTAGCCGTATTTCATCCGTAGCCGAATAATTATAATAATTCGAGGTACAGTGCTTGGTTACTTCTACACTAAAACCGAAATTCATCAAGTCCGACACACACTTATCTACACTTTCTTTATTTACTCTTCCTGCAGGACTAGTAATTATAATTTTATCTCCCTTAACTAAATAATTAGGTTTAATCATTTGCATTTCTTTATGTCTAACCACAAAGTTATTATTTATTTTTTATAGCACAAATATCATACAATAGTAAGAGCATTTATTATTTCTGATAATAGAAGATGTTTTTATTTTTCAAATTATTACATATAACTTATAGAAAAAATTGAACAATCAAATATGTTTTTTATTTTTGCAGACTAAAATAATAATTTTTTAAATGTTTGAATATATTAATGGCTATCTTACTGAAATAAATCCTACTTACGCAATTGTAGAAAACAATGGTATAGGATATCATATAAACATAAGTTTAAATACATTCTCTCAACTAAAAAAAGGACAGGAGTGTCAATTACTAATCCATGAAATAATTAGAGAAGATATTCACTTATTATTTGGATTTATTGACAAACAAGAACGTGAATTGTTTAGACTACTAATTACAGTTAACGGAGTTGGTGCAAACACTGCAAGGCTAATAATTTCGTCACTAAGTCCTGTCGAAGTATTAGTAGCGATATCGTCAAACAATGTAGATTTATTAAAAAGTGTAAAGGGAATCGGCATAAAAACAGCTCAAAGAATTATTATCGACCTACGAGATAAGATTGCTGATACCGATGCAGAAATAAATCAAATTTTTGGTGTACAAAACAATACTTTACACAAAGATGCGTTAAGTGCTTTGACGATGTTGGGATTTTCGAAACCTGCAATCGATAAAGTGTTGAAAAAGATATTAAAAGACAATGCTGGTATTTCGCTTGAAAAAACCGTTAAACTGGCTTTGAATTATTTGTAAAATTACGAAACTTGATAGGTAAAATTTTTAAATATACATTTTTTGGTGGATTGATCATTAGTTTGATTTCAATAATGTTTCCGTCAAATGCTAGTATTAACGACTATATGGGTGGATATGCCATCCCAGGAAACGTTAATAATTATGTTGATGACACTATCAAAGACGTTGTTCTCCCATATCCTATTCCTGAAGACAATATAAATCCTACACAGAACAAAGACAAAAGTCCTTTGTATGGCGAAAACCCAACAGACGTTCAAACAGAAATAATCTATGACCCAGAAACAGACACATACATTTTCGTAAAAAAAGTTGGCGATGAAATAATAGAAACCCCTTTCTCTGTTAGCTTTGAAGAGTATCTAAAATACGACTTTGACAATGCAATGACCAAATATTGGCGTCAACG
>JAQVPT010000195.1 GCA_028701945.1 Bacteroidales bacterium | reverse complement strand
TTTGTTTTATGAACTCAAAAAGACAGGACTGAAAGTTGAAAAACAAAAACCATTGCCACTTATTTATGAAGACGTTAAATTAGAAATAGGATATCGAGTCGATTTAATGGTGGAAAATAAGTTGATTATTGAAATAAAATCTGTTGAGGCACTAAATGATGTGCATTTGGCACAGGTATTAACTTATTTGAAACTATCTGATTGCAAACTTGGTTTGTTGATTAATTTTAATGTTAGTTTAATTAAAAATGGGATTAGAAGAGTTGTAAATAATCTTTAGCGAACCTTGAGATAAACTTTAACCGCTAAGAACGCAAGGAAAAACGCAATGAACGCAATGAAAAAAAATACTCTGTGCCTTCTCTGTGTAATTTTGTAAAACTTTTTTGTTACATATCAAATAAAAAAAAGAATTGTAGATAACCCTTAGCGTCCTTTGCGAAAACTTTGCGACCCTTGCGGTAAAATTTAACCGCTAAGTACGCAAGGAAAAACGCAATGAACGCAATGGCACTAAATGTTCTGTGTAAGTTGTTTCTCCATTCCCTCTAAATAATCCGCTACAACAAAAGTACTCCCACCAATAAAAATAACATCCCCAGCAGAAGAATCTGCCAAAGCCTGTTGATATGCTGACATTACGTTTGGGTAAGAATTCCCTTTTAGGTTAAATGGTTCTGCAGTTTCTTTAAGTAAATTTTCGTCCATAGCTCTTGGAACAGAGGCTTTTGTAAAGTAATATTCCGCATCTTTTGGAAAGAGTGTGAAAACATCCTCAACATTTTTATCGTTTACAAAACCCAGCACAAAGCGTATTTTTATCTTATTCAGTTCTTTAAGTTGCTTAATAGTGTAAGTCAATCCCTCTTTATTATGCCCTGTGTCGCAAATAGTAAGTGGATTGTGTCCAGTAATCTCCCATCTTCCTCTAAAACCAGTATTTAAAATAACATTCTTTAATCCTTTAATTATATTGTCATTAGTAATTGTAAAACCAATTTCATTTAATGTTTCAATTGCCGATATTATAGTTTGAAGATTCTTTTTTTGATAGCTGCCAGTTAAACCAAATTCGATTTTATTATTTATTTTATTTTTATTTTGGTCAGCAAATATAATTTTTGACTTTTTTTCTTTGGCGATGTTTATAAAAGCATTACTAGTTTCGGCTTGGGTTTCTCCGATAATAACAGGAATGCTTCGCTTTATAATTCCAGCTTTTTCAATTGCAATTTTATCGAGAGAATTACCAAGGAATTGTGTGTGATCAAAACCAATATTTGTGATAATTGACAATTCTGGAGTGATAATATTTGTTGAGTCTAAACGTCCGCCCATACCAACTTCGATAATTGCAACATCAACTTTGCAAAATTTGAAATACTCAAATGCAAGAGCGACACTCATCTCAAAAAAAGAGGGTTCTAGTTCTTTAAATAGTTCAGTGCTTTCGTTTATAAAATCAATCACAAATTCTTTTGTTATCATTTCACCGTTTACACGTATTCGTTCGCGGTAATCAATTAGGTGAGGAGATGTATATAATCCGGTTTTGTATCCAGCCTCTTGAAATACAGATGCAATACTGTGTGAAACAGAGCCTTTGCCGTTTGTTCCAGCAACATGTATGGTTTTAAATGACCGATGAGGATGTCTAAAATGTTCATCTAATTTCTCGGTTGTGATGAGGTCTGCTTTATAGGCAGCTTTTCCAATGCGTTGATACATTGGAAGTGAGTTGAACATAAACTCTAATACTTCGTCGTAGTTCATTCTTTTTTTGCAAGTTTTTTAAGGTCGCTTTTAAGTAAATAATCCCCATTATTTTTACTGATTTTGTGTTGATCCCAGTAAAAAATTAATCCATTCTCTGTATCTATAATTATTTTGATACAATACGAGAGTGTATTATTAAGTTTAGGGCAAATCAGATGAAGAATAATCGCATCTTTGGTGTTATTGTCTATGATGTTTTTAATGTTTTCTCGTGTTGTATAATCAAAATTATAGGGGTAAGAGCTTGCAAATGAGTTTTTTGTTCTGACTTCGGGTTCAACTTCTTCTTTAAGCAAATAAAGAGTTTTCTTTTTAAGGCTGCCCGATTTGTTCATGTAGTAGTCTGCAATATTATCCTCATTTAATGATGGGTTGGCTTTACATGTGGAGATGTGGTTTTCGATATGTTTTACCATCATTGGGATTTTATAATCGTAGTCGGATTCTAAGGCTCCTTTGTAACATAATGGAATTGCACAGAGTGTTGGCATTTCGTCGGCATTGCGATGGTTACCTCCTAATGTTACAATAATAAAATCAAAAAGAGTTTGTGTTTTATCTTTTTCAAAATACACTTGATTGATCATTATAAAAGAATTATTGGGGTCTTTTTGCAAATTTTTAAAATCCGATTCATAAACAAATTCATAGTCGGTTAGAGTCCAGTGTTTTTCGATAGCTTCTTCCATCGCAAAGTTGTACTCTGACATTCTATCATTTTTTAGAACCACATAAGTCTTGGAATTTAAGAATTTATTTAATTGAGATTGCGTTCCCACAGGAATATTTATTTGTGCAAAACAACTGATACTAAAAATTAGCATTATTATAAATAAAGATTGGATTTTTTTCATTTGTGTATTTTTATTCTGGTACATATAGAGGATTTTTTTCGTTATAGCGTTTTACATAATAGAACATTTGTTTACTACGTTGGCGTTTGCGAAGTTTTATGAATTCATTATAAATGTCTGTATCGCGTTTTAGTATTGTTTCAATATTTTTAAGATTATAGTCGAGTATTTCGCCTGTTTGCATATCAATTAAGAATTGCCGCAGCTCTTCGCTTTGATATGTTCTTGAGTATGAATTGTAGCGGTAAGGATCATAGAAAGGGTCGTTATATGACGAATAATAAACTTTCACTGTTGTAATAAAATGAGTTATCTGACCTAAAAAAGGAATTAAGTTAAATTTGTCCGCCCATAAAATATATGGCTTTCCGTTTTTGCTGTAACCCCAAATCTTCTTACCGGGAATTGATAGGGGTGAACCAAATTTACCATAATAAACGATGTGCTTTGCAGTGTCAAGAATATTATAAAAATTATCAGAATATTCTGGACTTATGAGTGATTCTAAAGGTATTGGGTCATTATTTCTAAAAGAATTAAAATTAGGATATATGCCCTCTTTAAAAGTAAAGCTATAATCGTATTTAACAAGATTCGAGGTGTCTTCTTGTGCAATTGTACACAAAAAAGAAATTAATATTAATATGGTTGCAAAAAAGAATCTCATTCAAACTATCTGTTTTTTTATCATAACGAAATAAAACAAAAAATGTTGAAAAATTGCAAATAATTAATAATTTTACTAACATATTATTTGTCTGTGAATAATTCAGGTGCAGGGCAAACGCATATTTTTCTTTTGTCATGTTTTTTGGATTGCTATGCACCAAAAAATCATGCCAAAAGAGATTCTTCGGTATATTTTAACCCTTGACTTTCACTACGTTCAGTCAAAGCTTAAAATAAATGAGCCAGCCAGCTGTCTGGCTCAAAAGCAATGAAAAACATTTGAAATTATTGTGATAAAAAAAGTATGCGTTTGCCTGACAATTATTTAGCATTATTTCTGATACTCAAATCAATTTAGTATTTTTACCGATTATAGTTTTTATATGTCAGCAACAAAACCATTAGCCGAGCGTTTACGTCCATCAAATTTTGATGATTATGCGGGGCAAGAACATCTTGTTGGTAAAAATGCTACTTTGCGAAATGCCGTAGAGTCTGGAAATATTCCATCTATGATTTTGTGGGGTCCCCCCGGAGTTGGTAAAACGACTTTGGTGAATATTATTAGTAAAATCTCCGACAGAATAGTCTATACTCTTAGTGCTGTTAATAGTGGTGTTAAAGATGTTCGTGAAGTTATTGAAAAGGCAAGTAAGCAAAATCTTTTTTCTAAATCAAATCCCATACTTTTTATTGACGAAATTCATCGCTTTAGTAAGTCCCAGCAGGATTCTTTGTTGGGTGCTGTCGAAGATGGAACTATTACTTTGATTGGTGCCACAACAGAAAATCCTTCATTTGAAGTAATTTCTCCGCTTTTGTCTCGTTGCCAAGTTTATGTGCTAAAACATTTGGAAGAAAAGCATCTCGATTTCCTTATCGATAAAGCAATAAAAGAGGATGTTGAGTTAAAAAAGATTGATATTAAGATTAAAGAAAGAGATGCCTTATATAGATTTTCGGGTGGTGATGCACGGAAATTATTTAACTTATTAGAATTAATTGCGAGTTCGGCAAGTGGAAAAAAAGTAACGATTACAAATAAACTTGTGGTTGATCGTTTGCAAGCGAATATTGCAATTTATGATAAATCGGGCGAACAGCATTACGATATTATTTCTGCATTTATTAAATCGGTACGTGGTAGCGATGCAGATGCAGCAGTTTATTGGCTTGCTCGTATGCTGGAAGGAGGGGAGGACGTTAAATTTATCGCCAGACGATTGATTATTCTTGCAGCAGAAGATGTTGGACTTGCAAATCCAAATGCGTTGTTAATTGCAAATGCTTGTTTCGATGCCGTAAGCAAAATCGGAATGCCTGAAGCGCGAATAATTTTATCGGAGGCAACAATTTATCTTGCTACAAGTCCTAAAAGCAACTCTGCTTATATGGCAATTGATAAAGCTATTGCTTTGGTTAAAGAAACTGGAGATTTGCCCGTACCATTGCATTTAAGAAATGCTCCGACAAAATTAATGAAGAATCTCGATTACGGAAAAAACTATAAATATCCTCACTCTTTTAAAGGTAATTTTGTGGCACAGCAATATCTTCCCGATAAAATTGATAAGACACAAATTTATGAATCTGGTAATAATGTAAAAGAATATTCTGTTAAAAAGTTTCTTGATGGATTAATCGGTTAATCAGTTCTCAGTTCGCGGTTCTCAGTAAGTTTTTGTGAATTTAACCGAGAACCGAGAACTGAAAACTGTGAACCGTTTTTATCTTAACATTTTAATTTTCTTGCAACAATTTCTGCTGCTTTAATTAGTGGGTATGCTGCTGGAGATCCCGTTAGCAATGGGTGAGTACCAATTTGTGCTGTTAATAAAGTTTTTATGTTTGCATGGCTTTGAATTAAGAAACCAATTGAGTTTGTTAACTCTCCAGTACTTGCTCCACCATACACTTCGCCACCTATAATCATACCGCAATCAGCAGCAACAATTAGTTTTACAGTTTGTTCGTGCATACCTTCTAATGTGCCAGGATGTTTATCCATTCCGGTAAAGCTTCCAACAACCACGCTAAAGTTTTCTTCTTTTGCTTTTGTTTCTGTGATTCCGGCAGTTCCAAACGCTGTGCCTCCAATAGCAGTATCGTAAATTGCAATTGTTCCGCTAAAAGATTTACAAGGGCTTAATTCGTACAGACTCATACCAGCAACTCGGGCTTCGGCACAGGCTGTTGAGGCAAGCATGGTTGTGTTTATTTTTCTTGTTAGGAAATCTCTTTTTTCTGCACAATCGCCAACAGCAAAAATATCTGTTGAGCAATTATCAACACGCATGTATTCGCAGGTTTTGATAAATCCAAATTTATTTAATTCAATTCCTGATTTTTTAGCTAATTCAGTATTTGGAACATAACCCAACGAAAGAACAACTGCGTCGGCTTCTAATTCCTCGCCTGTTGATAATATCACTTTTGAAACTTTGCCATCTTTACCAATAATCTCTTTTACTCCTTTATTTGTAATAACTTTTACGCCGCGAGATTTTAGTAATTCTTCTGCTTTGTCTCCAAATTCTTTATCAAAAGCTTTGCTTAATATGGAAGCTTCTAGCTCTACAAGTGTTACATCCCAGCCAGCTTTATTCATTTCATCCGACATCTCTACTCCAATGAAACCTGCACCAATTGTAATAACTTTTTTCAAAGGTTTTAATTTGATGAACATCTCATCTAAATATTGCTTATCTTTAGGAATATAAAATACATTTTCTAAATCGCCACCTTTAAGCCATTTTGGTATTGTTGGTATTGAGCCTGTGGCAAAAATTAATTTATCAAAATATAGTTTCTCTTTATTTGCTAAAGTACAATAATTATTTTTTACATCAACACCAGTAACTTCTGCAATTTTTATTTCAACTCCGATGTCAGTTAACATCTTATCGGGTAAAATGTTTTTGTCGCTTGTGTGCAAAGATCCAAAAATGTAAGGAATCCCACAAGGTACCAATACTTTGTCTTCTATTCTTACAACTACTACTGATTTGTCGGGATGATTTGTTTTTGCACTTATCGCTGCTTGAAGACCTGATGCTCCGCCACCAATAATTAAAACATTAGTTTTTTCCATAATTAGTAAATTTTTATTAATTTAAATGTTTAGTTTCATAAAATTGCTGTTGCAATTTACATTGTATCAATGCTCAAAATTATTTTATTATTTTTAAAATCCAAAGAATGTTATTTGTTTTGTGTTTATTTAAAACAAATTTAGAATGAGTTTGTTTTGATATTTGTTGAATAATAGAAGGATTGTAAAATAATTAGCCCGAATTATGCATGCAATTAGCTTTGTGTAGATACAAGGCGTCTAACTTTGCCGTTATGCAAATGTATTACAATAAGTTAGCAACACAGTAGATGTACAAAGATCATTGTATAATGCAAGCTTCCTCAAAATTTGAGTAATTGTAAAACCCTAATCTCAGAACAACTGACCCCTTAGGATTTATGATGATACCATTTTATAGAAAATGGTAAGATTTGAGTCAGGGAATTTGGTTTCAGTATCGCTCATCGCCGTGCATAACTTCTCTAAAATAGCATCGTC
>JAQVPT010000194.1 GCA_028701945.1 Bacteroidales bacterium | reverse complement strand
AAACCACAACAAGCGAATAAAGCGCGTGCAAAAAGAATTGGTTGTTATGAGTTCCAAAATTACATCAAACCACAACAACAAAGGCTATTACATGAGGAAATATGAGTTGTTATGAGTTCCAAAATTACATCAAACCACAACTAAAAGGTCAAACATATAAATCCAATCATCGTTGTTATGAGTTCCAAAATTACATCAAACCACAACAACGTAACAGCCAAAGGAAAGGACAAGTATGTTGTTATGAGTTCCAAAATTACATCAAACCACAACAAGTGTGAATGATGTTGAATCCCCTAAGACGTTGTTATGAGTTCCAAAATTACATCAAACCACAACAAAACTAAACTAATTATGAAAAAAACATTGTTGTTATGAGTTCCAAAATTACATCAAACCACAACAGCAGAAACAGCATCGCCAATAGCTCCGATGTTGTTATGAGTTCCAAAATTACATCAAACCACAACAACCTAATGAGCTTGAAAGTCGTAACTTTTGTTGTTATGAGTTCCAAAATTACATCAAACCACAACATGAGCATTCCAGTTATTATTGCGCTGTAGTTGTTATGAGTTCCAAAATTACATCAAACCACAACATAGCACCTTACAAGCCTCGTTTATCAAGGCTTTTAGACGTTTTCTATCACAAAAAAACGATCTAAATGTAACTATGAAGTGAATTAATGCATTAAATTTTGAATTCTACTCCAATATGTCAAAGAACAAGCAAAGTTAAAATAATTCTAATTGCACAGGTTGATTTTTTGGAATAGTTTGTTTCTTCCCCCAAAAGTTTATCATATCGCCATATTGTTTATCTGTAATTTTCAGCAAACTTACATGACCATATTCTGGCAAAAACGACTGAACCCGCTTAACATGAACTTCGAGACTTTCTTTTGATGCACAATGACGATTATAAACAGAATATTGCATCATTGAGAACCCATCTTTCAGCAAATTCTTTCTGAATAGAGAGGCTGCTTTCCGTTCTTTTTTTGTATTTGTAGGCAAATCAAAATACACAAATAGCCACATAATATGATATGCATTAAGTCTTAATTGTTTCACTATTTTAATACCGGATATTTAAGTTTCTTTAATTCCCCCGAATAACATTTCGCAAGAGATGACGTTGTCATTGACAAAGCAATCATTAAAGGTCTGCGCATCTTATCAATTATTACATCATCTGTTAAAACCTGCAAAAGTCCAACTTTTTGTTCCTTTTCTAGAAAAAATATATCAGGATTTTTTTTAATCATCGCAAAGACTCGTTTATCCACATACGGACGATATGGTTCCATAATATCATCTGCCAAACAATACGAATTATACTTATTTCGATGATGGATACCTAGTGTTGGTAACAAACCTGACCCAACAAGCGACCTTGCTACAGCAGCCCGTAAAATAATATAGCCATAATTTAATAGCTCGTTAGGAAAATTACCAAACCTGTCTCTAATAAAGCTCTTACCTAAAAGTCTTGGCCAATATAATCTGGCTGCAGTTCCTTCACGGTTATCTGTATCGCCAGATTTTACACCTTTTGCCAAATTGAGAATATCCGCACTTTGCCTATCCAATATTTTCAATAATTTTGCCTGATTTGCAATTTTACATTCTATTGTTTGTTTCCATAGGTTTTTCTTTAGTGGAATACTTGCATCAATCTGATTACGAAAAATTTCCGTCTGAATGCTATGCGAATCAAGATTTAAAAGCATAGATTGAGGCATGTGTTTTGAGTCCGAAAATACCACAGCTACATTATTACCAACTAATGCTTCAATTAGAGGCATACTAATCGAAATTTGCATATTGTCCAAGACCATAAAACCAATATCTTCAACCGGAATAGTGCGAAGCTCTCCGTCATCTTTAGATTCGGCAACCAACTGTAAGTTTTTTAGACTTAGTCGGTAAGGGTTTGAGAAGAAAAGAGTCTTTTTTAGCATTTTTTAGTTCTCAATTACACAAATATTTGAAGTATTTACTTTAATTGGATTAAAATTATACCATCCAGTACTTCCATCTCCAAAGTTTTTAATAAACTTATAGTCATATTTGGCATATTTATCTTCTCGGGAATCTATATGACGTCTAAAACATAATTCAAAAAAATAACTACCTCCAGCCAATTTTTGCACTTTGTACAAATATTTGCTCAAAAATGCTTTATTATTCTTATTATCCTCATATTCTTCATTACTTAAACCTAGTAAAAACATATCGTTTATTTCTAAAATTGTTACAATTTCTTTTCCATCAATCGGCAATTGATAAACATCCTGACCTTTGAGTTTTCGTTCTATGACCGTCCAGAATTGAACAACATCTTCTTTTAGATTATCTTCAAAGTCTTTATAAATCATTACATGATGATTATTGCGAGGATTTACATATTGATTAATATTGGATTTAAGCTGTGCAGCATTCCCAATCATCTCTTTTATTCTAACTTTTTTTATAGGAACTTTATCACCTCGCTTATTGGGTAAAAACAACTGCCATTCACCATTTTTATAAAAAGCATCTTTGGGTACATTAAAACCTTTTGGATCGAGAATGTTAACATTACAATTATCACGCAGATGTTCTAAAATTAGTTTCCTAATTGTATCATCAACAACCTTTGCAATGTGCTTATTATTTTGCAATTCAGTTATTTTATCTCTCCTATGAAAACCTTCTACCTGATTTGGAGCCTGTCTTTTACCAAATACATTTTCTTTATGAAGTTGACCTCTAACACAATATCCCTTGCGATTTTTGGAAAGAGTTTTATTTTGTTTTTTATGAGAAACTAGAATGCAATCAATAGAATTTTTCACATCTATATCAAAACCTTTCCAAGGTAAAGGAAAGTTTTCGGTACTATCAAGCTTTCCTCGAATTTTATCTTTTAGCTGTGCATTATAGGTACTTAATCTTTGTAAATATCCTTGTTCAGTTAAAGCAATAACAATGGCATCAATAGCATGATGGCGATGATCATCACGATTCTTTTTAGGATCAAACTTAATTTCCCCAGTATATTTGTCAACCCAAATAGTTCCTTCAATAGCTTTCTGTTTTTTTTCTATTTTTGGAATATCATTTTCAATTTTAGTAAGTTCGCTGTTATATTCCTTCACATTTATTACGGCATAATATTTACCAGCAACAGCATCTACATTGTAATTACTATATTTATCTTCATCCAAAACTAATATCTTTTCATCGTTAACAGTTGCATTTAGACAAATTTGATTGAAAAAGAGATTAGGTTTATCATTTATCGCTTTAACGAAATTCACATCACTAAAATCTAATTCGATTATTAGCCAATATTTACCATTAGGCAGATTTGTTTTACAATTATAAATGTAACACTTAAATTCCTCATTAATTACAGTACCAAAAAGTACAATCTGAGATTTATTTTTTGTTTGTGGTCTTTCTTTATTCGTATCGACATCAATAAATTTTCTTTCTTTTATCGAAATATCTGCCCAATATGTACCATCATTACAACCTGTTTTAAAGATGTTACCACTGGTATCATTTTTAAAAACCTCTTTTTCTATTTTACCTCTAAAAACGATTCGATCATCATTTAAAATTGGTTTAGAAATATATTTTGGAATTATAATAAAATCACTGTGGATATTAAGTTTTGCCCAATACTTCCCTTCACTTAAGTTGGAAACATCAACATCTGCACTAAAATAATCAGAAACAAGTTTGTTTTCGGTAACAGTCACAGGTAATAAAATCTCATTTATATTAGTCTCAGGACGAGCATTTTGTTTTTTAACTATATCAATAATATTGTTTTGTTCATCTAAAATTAAATAGCATTGAGAATTCTCTACATCAAAATTTTCTAAAAGAGTTATATCAATGTTCTCCATAGTATCTTGTAATATGCCGTTGATTCCCCACAAATGCCGTAATTCTGCCGTTAATTGTCCAGGCATAACTCTAACATTATTACAAATATTAGACAATAATTCAACAGATTTTTTTGCAATATAACGACTGTCATTAAGTTGTCTTGCAATAAAATCTGATTTATCAAGCTCTCGTTTTGAAACAAATCGCTTTGCCTTGTTATAGGGTAATAATTGATAAACTCTTTCAACAACAGAATCCCAAGTATCAACCCCCCAGAGATTCTTGTCAGGATTCTTTTCATAAAACTGAAAAGGAGTTAACTCACCTTTTAAATTATTAAAATGAGATTCACAAATAGTTTTATTACCAAAACTATCATCCAATGACACACTATAAGGTATAATATGCTCAATCTGAACAATATTACTTGCACCTAACAAGTCGCTTATAGAAATAGTTTTTCCTGTATATGGACATCTGGCGACACCAGATTTATCTTCAATTTCTCTCCACATCAAATATTTTTGAATATTATTTCTTGATGGTTGTAATCCATATTCTATTAAACGCGACTTCGCTTCTTCATTTTTATCTTCATTTTCTTTAATTCTATATTTTAGTTCTTGCCTAGTAGTTTTACTATTACGTAAATCTCTCCCCATTTCGACTTTAATAGCATCAAATCTAAAATCGTCACCAAACTCTTCTTGGTACTTCTCAATTAAGGAATTAACCAATCGCCGCATTTCATTAACTCCTTGCTGAACAATCGGATTTCTTAGATTCTCTGGCACAGGCAATTTGTTCAATAATATTTCTGCTTGCACAACCTCCTGACTATGATGATACAAATGGGCAAACCAAGGATCTTCTCTACGAAACCCATAATTGTAAACAGTCGAGCTTAAATGTTCTTTTATCTTTTCGATAGCTTCACCAACTTTATTATCTTCTGACAAAACACTAATTATTTCACGTTCAATCTGGTTATAAAAGTCATTAAAGTAATCCCATCTTTTACCAAAAGCATTCTTTACTCCTCCTAAAATAACTGCCCTATCATATAGATATCCTTTTTTTAAAAATGGCAAAATATTTCTTATTGCTTTCAAAGAGACATTACTGTAACCGTCTTTTAGTTTAACCTTTTTTATTATGTCTATATCTTTTGAATAAGCAAAATCTTTTACAAGTTTTTCAAATAATTTATCGGTATCATCATAAAAGTAAAAACAATGCCATATATCTTCAAAATGATTTTCCCAAATAATCTTATCGAACAGAGGTGACAATTGCTTAATTGTTGAATTTCCGACTACCTTAAAATCATCATCATAATTAAACTTTTCATAACTCAATTTTAATTCTTTCCTTATTTTACCAAATAAAAAACTTTGTTCATTCTTATTAATTAACGCTAAGACAAGATTTTTCTGTTCTATACTTAATGCATTGTTACGTCCAAATCTTATATTATTGACAAACTGCCATGCTCTATATTCTTCAAATTCAGGATGTGAAAGTGGACAAGGTTTTTTACTTCTCAAAATAATTTTACCCGATTCATCTTTAGTAAATTCTCCATTTTTATTTATTACAGGTAATTCATTTTCGAAACGACAATTTGCTAAAAGCATTTTTTGTGACTTAAGAGGTCTTTGCCAAAACAAAATACTTTCATTACTCTTAAATTTAATTCTTTTTTGCCCCTCACCATCATCGCAATAACTTATTTCTCCAGCTAAAACTTCTTTTAAAGATAGCAAAGAATATGTTGACACTATTGTTTTTTTATTTACAACATTAATCTCAACATTATCTTTACCGTATTTACTTCTCAAATAATTTATACGTGATGAATTCCTATGATTTGTGAGTGAACCTTTAATTTCACGATTCTTTTTAACTTTAACAATAATGTTCTCCAATTGATGAAATTGAGCTTGCTGTTGCCAGATTTTTTCAAACTCTTCGACATACATTTCCCTGACAGTATATCTTCCTCTTACTCGTATTGCGACATTATCATCTTTAATAGTTCGATAAGGCTGTTTGTCCTTATATGAAATTTCATTAAGATAATATCCTAAACTAGTATCTTTAATTTTATTTTTAGTAACATTTACAGGTAAAATATTTTCTTCAGGCTTCCCTTTTTCAAAAAGAGTTTTAGGATCTTGCTCCCCCTTTCTACTACTAAAAAAACCACGTCGTTGTATGAAATGATATAAAATTCTACCTAACTCTATCAAACTAACTTCTTCACACAAAGCTTTCGCCCTTAATTCATAAGGATTTAATCTTATCCAATTCAAAAAATCATCAGAAATTGGAAAAGTTCTGCCATCAGTTTTCTTTTCTGGATTCCAATATTTCCAAGTACTTAGTTCTGCCATATTCAAAGGACACATCTGTTGCTCAATTAATAGTTCGAGCAATTTTATCTTTCTCAAACGCTTGCGATAAAACTGTCTTCTCAACTGTCTCTTATCTCGACGTGTAGAATTTCGAGACTGCTCTTTATCTCCAGTTCCAATTGTCTTTAATTCCACACCTTCTGGAAAAATTCTTACACCAGCGTCTATTATCTTCTCTTCTTCTTTATCAACAACAGCCCATCCAATACTATTGGTTCCTAAATCAAGACCTAATATCCTTGTCATAATTAATTGTGGTTTTATGTATATTAAAAAATATTTTTCTAAAACTACAAAATAAATTTGGAATAATACAAATATTTACATACATTTGTATTTGGAATAATATCCAAAATTACATCTTATCACAATAAGGCTATATGCCGAAGGATAAAAATCCTGTACTCTCGCTTCGGTGAGAGTTTTTATTTTGAACATATTTTAACTTCTCACAATAATTGCATTACCATTACTGTTTGATACTTTTCACTATGCACAAAATATCAAATTAACACTTTTAAAATTATTGAAAAAATCCACAATCACAATATATTCCCACATAAAATCCCTATATTTGTAATTGTCAAATAAATAAAAACTTATGAAAGATTTTGAAAGCATTTTTCCGAAAATTGATGATGTACCTACTGAATTTCGATGTAAATTTCCAATAATTCA
>JAQVPT010000193.1 GCA_028701945.1 Bacteroidales bacterium | reverse complement strand
ATAAAACCTATTTAGTTAGCTTTATGAATAGAAACGATAAAAATGTAGAACACCTTTTAATTACAAATTATTAAGAAATAGTAATGGCACACACAGAAGCACAAATAAGAAGAGCGATAAAACCACTATTAACCGTTTAAGGTGAATTAAACACGTCAGAGGTTAAAAGTTTGTTAGATACTGTTTTAACCTTTGATGCAGAAGACAACACACCCTCTACAACAAGACAGGGAGAAGTCCTTATCACACAAAGAATAGGTAATATTGTCGCACACCAAAAGGATTTGGTTAAAGTATATGATGAAGGTTTTGTTCTTGATAAAAATTATTCCCCCGCCAAATTCTCTCTACTAAACCCTATTTCACAAGTGGTTATTCAACCCTCGGACGTAACAAAAATAAAGGAAAAAACAAGACGATTTATTGCTCGTAAAATTGATTGGGAAAAAGCGAGAGACCGAAATAATGAAATAGGTGACCAAGGCGAAGAATTTGTATTAGAGTTTGAAATTGACCGATTAATTGATACTCTTTCAATAGATAGAATGAGAGCGACACAAAATGTTCAGCATTTGAGCCGGCTACAAGGTGATGGGTTAGGTTATGATATTTTCTCAATAAACGATGACGGTTCACCTCGTTATATTGAAGTTAAGACTACAAGCGGTGATTTCAATCAACCATTTTATATGAGTAAAAACGAAAGACATTTTTTTGAAGAATACGAAGATTCCGCCTTTATTTACAGAGTTTACAATTTTAACAGAGAAACAAGGCGTGGAGATGTCAGAATAATAAATCAAAGTGAATTATTTTCTGATTTTACGTTTGATACTATTACTTGGCAAGTAAGGCCAAAATGAAAAAGCACTAACCGCCAACAGGAGTTTTGCAAAAGTGGGGCATTTGTACTAAATTTGAGCATTGGAATTATAATCAACATTTCTGCTTCGATTTCCCCGCCTTCGCAAAGCCCCAAACCATTATCCTCACCCCCCCAAAAACCCAACAATCCGTTAAACCCTAATTCATAAAATCATCTTTCTTAATTCTAGTTTTAATATTTTCCCAGTCAATAATTGCCCTTTTTCCCCTGTAAGCAATACTTCGCAACCGTTATAAACATGTTATTTAACACCGTTTTAACATTTTTAACAAATATATAAGATAAATATTGCGTTAAAGTCTTGACAAAACTTCAAATTTCATGTATTTTCGTGCAGATTTTAGAAATTATAACTAAATAATTTAACTATGGATAATTACACAAACATCAAAGAGTTAAACGAGCGTATTCAGCAAGAAAGTGCTTTTGTTGATATTGTCAACATGGAGATGAAAAAGGTAATTGTGGGACAACGTCATTTACTTGAGGGGCTTATGATAGGCTTATTGTCTGACGGGCATATTTTGCTTGAGGGAGTGCCTGGTCTTGCAAAAACGCTTGCAATTAATACTTTGGCAACTACAATTAGTGCAAAGTTTGCGAGAGTTCAGTTTACTCCAGATTTATTGCCTGCCGACTTGATTGGAACAATGATTTATTCTCAAAAAAGAGAAGAATTTATTGTTAAAAAAGGACCTGTTTTTGCAAACTTTATTCTTGCAGACGAAATTAACAGAGCTCCTGCGAAAGTGCAGTCAGCTTTGCTTGAGGCAATGCAAGAGCGTCAGGTTACAATTGGAGACACTACGTATAAAATGGATAATCCATTTCTAGTAATGGCAACTCAAAACCCAATTGAGCAAGAAGGAACTTATCCACTTCCAGAAGCCCAAGTTGACAGATTTATGCTTAAAATAAAGATAGATTATCCTGAGTTTGAGGAAGAACGCTTAATCATAAGAGAAAATCTTATCGGTCAAATGCCAAAAGCTAATACCGTAATCAAGCCAGAGGATATTATTAAGGCTCGTGCTGTCGTTAGAGAAGTTTACCTTGACGAAAAAATCGAAAAATATATACTTGATATAGTTTTTGCAACTCGTTTTCCAGAAAAATACGGTCTTTCTAAATTGGCTGGTATGATTTCATTTGGTGGCTCTCCACGTGCTTCGATAAACCTTGCCTTAGCTGCTAAAGCTTATGCTTTTATTAAACGTAGAGGATATGTTATTCCCGAGGATGTTAGAGCGGTTTGCCATGATGTGCTGCGTCATCGTATTGGATTAACGTACGAGGCCGAAGCCGAAAATATTACCAGCGAAGAAATAATTAGCGAAATTCTTAATAGTGTTGAGGTGCCTTAGGAAACTAATCTTAAACCTTGAGAATTGTTTATTGAGAATTGATTATTTGAAAATTTATCCTTTATGGAAGCAAAAGATTTATTAAAAAAGGTACGGAAGATTGAAATTAAAAGTCGCCGACTGACAAGTCAGGTTTTTGCAGGCGAATATCATTCTGCTTTCAAAGGTAGAGGTATGGCCTTTAGCGAGGTTCGTGAATACCAATATGGCGACCCTGTAAAGGACATTGATTGGCACGTTACTGCAAGATTTAATCATCCTTATATAAAGATTTTTGAGGAAGAACGCGAATTAACTGTTATGTTGCTTATTGATGTTAGTGGTTCAAAGAAATTTGGAACAAATGTACAGTTTAAACAAGATGTAGCAACCGAAATTTCTGCTGTCTTGGCTTTTTCCGCTCTGCAAAATAATGATAAAATTGGTGTGTTATTATTTTCCGACCGTGTCGAAAAATTTATCCCACCTCAAAAAGGGCGTAAACACATCTTACGTATTATTTTAGAACTTTTAAATTTTGAGCCGCAAAGCCAAAAAACTGATATTACCGAGGCACTTAAATATCTGACAAATGCTATTAAGAAACGATGCACAGCTTTTGTGATATCAGATTTTATTGCTCCCGACTTTTCCGAGGCTATTAAAATTGCAGGTAATAAGCATGATATTGCTGCTATCAGATTGCATGACAGTTTTGAGCAAACGCTTCCTAAAATTGGTTTGGCGTATTTTAGAGATAACGAGACTGGTGAATATAAGTGGGTTGATACTTCTTCAGAAAAGGTAAGACGCGATTATGAAAAGTGGTGGCATAAACAGTATGATATTAATACTACTACATTTCGTAAAGCAAAAGTTGATTGGATTGAAGTAAATACCGGACAGGATTATGTTAAGCCTTTGATTAGTTTATTTAAGAAAAGATGATGTCGAAAATTATTTATTACGTGTTGAAATACAATGACTTATGAACGTAAATAGAAGAAATATTCGCAACTTTATTGTTTTATTATGCTTGCTTTCCAGTGTAAATCTTGTGTATGCACAGGAGTATCAGTTATCGGCAAAATTTGACAAAGACACAATTATAGTTGGCGAACATAATGGAGTGCATATTGAGGCTAAATTGTCAAAACATCTTCAGCTATTATTCCCCGAATATAAAGACACGCTTTCGTCTCAGGTAGAAGTGTTGCTTGACAGTGAAACAAAAATTACCGAAGGAGATAATTTTAGAATATATAATAAAAATATTCTTGTTACGTCTTTTGATACTGGTCGAAATGTTATCGCTGGTATTCATTTTATGGTTGTCGAAAATGCTGACACAAACTATTATATTACAGATTCCATAAGCACTTTTGTAAAACCTTATGTGTTGTTAGATACAATTCCTGTGGATACAATTTATTCAAATAGAGCTGGATTTGTAGTTTATGGTAAAGATGGTTTTAAAAAGGAAATTGAGAAATATATCCCAGATTCTATTAAGCAATCCTTGTCGTCTGATAGTCTTTTAATTGTGAAAGAGGCAATGAAAGAACAGCTTACACAGTTGTTTTCGTCAGAGCTTACACAACATACAGGTTTGTACAATCAAGAAGAAATCTTAAAAATTGCAGAATCCTCAACTCAAAAAATGTTTATAGTTGACAAAGGAGGAATAGTCGAAGATTTTATTGTTGCTGGCTCGGTTGATACCGTTTTTGTACAGGAATATCAACAAGTTCAACAAAACCAAGCACTATTTACTTTATATCGAATAAAAGATATTAACGATGAGTTATATAATACTCCGTTTAATTGGGCAGAGTTTTGGTATTATTTTAAAATATATTTGGCAAAATATTGGTGGGCACTTGTATTGTTGTTGCTTGTTATCGGTGCAATTGTATATTTCTTTAAGTTTTATAAAAAAGATATAAAACCAACATTCTTTAAAATTAAACCTCAATTACCAGCACATATTATAGCTCTCGAAAAGCTTGAAAATATTCACAAACAAAAAATATGGGCAAAAGGGCAAGTTAAAGAGTATCATGTGCAATTGACAGATGTTGTTCGTGAATATATTGAGAACAGATTTGGTATTTATGCAGTAGAAATGACAAGTTCCGAAATATTAGAAGCATTTGTTAATCTTGTTTCGGAGGTAGATTTTATGAAATTACGACAAATACTCGAAATTGCTGATGCTGTTAAATTTGCAAAATATCAGGCGTTACAAAACGAGAACGACCTCTCTTTGCGGAATTCTTTTGAATTTGTAGAATCTACAAAAGAGATTATCGAAGAAAATTCAAAAGAGATAAAAGCTGAGGCAGAAATAGAAATACTTAGAGAGGAAACCGAACAGACATTAAGTAAAGCTAAAGACACACAAAAAGACGAAACTAATGGATAATATAATATTTGCTAATAAGGAATATTTGTGGTTGCTATTGTTGCTGATTCCTGCAATTGCATGGTATGTGTGGCGATTGAAAAAGAATGCCGCATCAATGAATATAAGTAGTCTGAGTGCATTTAAAAACTCTCCGACACCTTGGAAATACTATTTGCGACATTTCCTTTTTGGATTGAGATTGCTTGTATTATCGGGACTTATAATTGTACTTGCACGACCTCAAAGCACCGATAAATGGGAAGACAGAAAGATTGAAGGTGTTGATATTGTCATGGCATTGGACGTTAGTGGTAGTATGTTAGCTGAAGATTTTAAACCAAATAGGATAGAGGCCTCCAAAGAGATAGGAATGGAATTCGTTTCAAGCCGTCCGGACGATAGAATGGGACTTGTTGTTTTTGCTGGCGAAAGTTATACGCAATGTCCGCTGACAATTGATCATGCTGTGCTTTTAAATTTGTTTAGTGAAGTTAAAAGTGGAATAATCGAAGATGGAACAGCTATTGGCATGGGGTTGGCAACTGCAGTAAACAGACTTAAAGACTCTGAGGCAGTTAGTAAAGTAATTATTCTATTAACAGATGGAGTAAATAATATGGGGAATATCTCTCCAGTAGCAGCCTCCGAATTTGCAGTTGAATATGGCATCAGAGTTTATACTGTTGGTGTCGGCAAAAATGGAATGGCTCCTTATCCTTTTCAGACTGCTTTTGGTATTCATTACCAAAATGTCGAAGTAAAAATTGATGAAGAAGTGTTGCAACAAATTGCTCAATCGACAGGAGGCAAATATTTTAGAGCCACCGATAATCAGAGTTTGAGAGATATTTATGCAGAAATTGATGGTCTGGAAAAAACTCAGCTTGAGGTAAGGATGTATTCGCAACCCAAAGAAGAGTTCGCACTGATTATGTTGATTGCTTTAGGGCTGATACTTTTTGAGCAGATACTTAGACTTACAATATTAAAAAATACATTTTAAGATATGTTTAGATTTCAGGAACCGCAATATTTATGGCTGATAGCAATTACTGCAATAGTGGTTTTGTTGTTCTTGCTTGCCGAATATGTTCGTAGAAAACGCATCAAAAAAATTGGTGATCACGATTTGGTGAATTTATTAATTCCCGAAACCAGTATTTTACGCCGAATTTGGAAAATTGTGCTTGTTTGTATTGCTATTGCATCGATGTCGGTAGCCCTTGCACGTCCTCAGTTTGGGTCAAAACTTGATGACGTTACTCGACAAGGAGTTGAGATTATAGTTGCTCTAGATGTCTCTAATTCTATGCTAGCTCAGGATATTAAACCAAATAGACTTGAAAATTCACGTAAATTTATCGAAAGAATAGTTAGTAAACTTGAAAATGATAAACTCGGACTGATTGTTTTTGCTGGTGAAGCTTTTGTTCAGATGCCGATTACTGATGATGTTCGTTCTGCAAGATTATTTTTGTCAACAATAGACACAGAAATGATGCCTGTGCAGGGGACAGCAATTGGCAAAGCTATTGAATTAGCTGCTAAATCATTTACTAAAGATGAAGATATCTCTAAAATTATTTTGCTGATAACTGATGGCGAAAATCACGAAGATAATGCGGTAGAGATAGCAAAAACATTAAAAGAGAAGAATATAATCGTTTATACAGTTGGTATGGGATTGCCTAATGGAGCTCCAATTCCTAAGAAACGAGGAGGCGGATTTATGAAAGACCGTGACGGCAATGTTGTTATGAGCGTGTTAGACGAACAAACTTTGATTACTATTGCTGACGAAACTAATGGTGTTTATGTGAGAGCTGGTAATTCTGCCGATGCGTCTGATAAAATTATTGCTGAAATCGGTAAACTACAAAAAGGCGAAGTGCTGAAACAAAATTATTCCGAATATGCAGATCAGTTTCAATATCTTGCTTTGCTCGCTCTTATTCTTCTTTTTGCTGATATTATTATTTCGGAAAAGAAAAATTCAGTTCTAAATAGAATAAATCTGTTTAAGGAGAAAGAAAACACAGGGTCTAAAAACAAATAAAATATTGAATCGTTTATGAAAAATATATTTTTATCAATATTGTTGCTAAGCCTGACAATTGTCGCTTATACACAGGAAGAACGAAAAGTTATTCGTGAGGGAAATAAGTATTACAATACCAAAGATTATGATAAATCGGCTCTTAATTACAAAAAAGCTTATAAAATAAATCCTGAGTCTCATAATTTATTGAATAATATTGGAGCATCTCAATATCGAAACGGTATGTTTACCGAGTCGGCAGTGAATTATGAAAATTTTCTAAAAATGACAGGTTCAAAAAAGGAAAAAGCTGAT
>JAQVPT010000192.1 GCA_028701945.1 Bacteroidales bacterium | reverse complement strand
TAGCAAATCATTCATCATTACATTAGCAAATCTGCTCATTTTCTCATCACTTTTCGCTCAATCACCCGAAAAAATGAGCTATCAAGCAGTAGTGCGAGATGCAAGTGATGTACTTGTAACAAATACTTCAGTAGGTATGCAAATCAGTATTTTACAAGGCAGTCCAAGCGGAACAGCAGTTTACGTTGAAACCCAAACCCCAACCTCCAATGCCAACGGCTTGGTAAGTTTAGAAATTGGAACAGGAACTCTTGTAAGTGGAGATTTTGCTACCATTGATTGGGCAAACGACACTTATTTTATAAAAACCGAAACCGACCCAGTAGGAGGTACAAGTTATACAATAACAGGAATCAGCCAATTATTGAGTGTACCTTATGCTTTGCATGCAAAAACAGCTGAAACAGTAACAGGTGTAATTACCGAAACTGACCCTGTTTTTACAGCATGGGACAAAGATTATGAAGATTTAACTAATACCCCTGTTATTATAGCTGTGCCTGAAAATGTTGGTGATTTTACAAACGATGTGGGATATTTAACAGAATACACCGAAACTGACCCTGTTTTTACGGCATGGGACAAAGATTATGAAGATTTAACCAATACCCCTGTTATTATAGCTGTGCCTGAAAATGTTGGTGATTTTACAAACGATGTGGGATATTTAACAGAATACACCGAAACTGACCCTGTTTTTACGGCATGGGACAAAGATTATGAAGATTTGATAAATTTACCTGCGACATTTGATGGTGATTATAATAACTTAAGCAATGCTCCCACAGTAATTAGTGATTTTACATTGGATGCAAATGCCCAAAATATTACAAATTTAGCCGACCCTGTTAATAATCAAGATGCTGCCACAAAAGCTTATGTTGATCAATTGTTAAATCTATTTTTGGATAATGGCATGGTAGTAATAGATTTTTCTGTTAGTGCGACAAATGTCACGCTTGGTAATTCTATTGATTTTACAGATAATTCTGTTTTAGAGGCAACAAGCTGGCTTTGGGATTTTGGAGATGGGAATACATCAACAGAACAAAACCCGACTTATACATACACTATTGTAGGTATTTACACTGTAAGTTTAACAGCAAGCAATGGAGTTTTAAGTTCAACCGAAACAAAAGACGACTATATTACAGTAATTGATGTTCCAATATTTAATTCATTTACAGACAGTAGAGATGGAACCGAATATCAAACAATAATTATAGGTAATCAAGAATGGATGGCAGAAAACCTTGCTTATTTACCAAGCGTGGTAGATGATGGTACAGGTTCAAATAGCATAGCTTATTATTATGTTTATGATTATGATGGTACTGATGTAGTTGCAGCTAAAGCAACTGCAAATTATGATACTTACGGCGTATTATATAATTGGACTGCTGTAATGGCAGGTTCAGTTAGTAGCGTAGCCAATCCAAGTGGAGTGCAAGGTGTATGTCCTACAGGTTGGCATTTACCAAGTGATACTGAGTGGACAGAATTAACCGATTATCTTGGAGGAGCGAGCGATGCTGGTGGAAAACTAAAAGAAAACGGCACAACACATTGGGATGATCCCAACCTTGGTGTAACTACCGAAAACGGCTTTGCAGCCCTTCCAGGTGGCTACCGTGGTACCAATGTATTTGACGGCATTAGCACTCACGGTTTCTGGTGGAGTACTTCGGAGAGCGATTGGGAGAGTGCATATAACCGTGCTATGTACTACAATGGCAGCGGTGTTTACAGATATAACTTCGGTAAAGATTCGGGGCTGTCCGTCCGTTGTGTGAAGGATTAAATACGCACTGATAATGATTGGGGATAAAAAGGCGAATTATGTTAACAAACCTAAACATCAACCTACATACAAGATGGTGAACTATAAACGCATCGTAAAATTTTATCCTAATATATTTGTTAATTGGAATTATGGCTTTACTGGTTAAAAATTATAATATTATGAGTAAAAAACTATTTGCAATTTTGGCAGCCATATTATTGTCTGTAAGTGTGTTCGCTCAATCACCCGAAAAAATGAGCTATCAAGCAGTAGTGCGAGATGCAAGTGATGTACTTGTAACAAATACTACGGTAGGTATGCAAATAAGCATTTTGCAAGGCAGTCCAAGCGGAACAGTTGTTTATACCGAAATCCAAACCGCAATGACTAATGCAAACGGTTTGGTAAGTATCGAAATTGGTGGCGGTGCAGGATTTAGTACCATTTACTGGTCTGCAGGTCCATGTTTCATTGAGACAAAAACCGACCCAACAGGAGAAATATGGTATTCTATTATAGGCACAAGTTAGTTATTAAGCGTTCCTTATGCTTTGCATACAAAAACGGCGGAAAGTATAATAGGAGGTATTACCGAAACCGATCCTTTATATTCAAGCAGTCAGGTAGCCAATATTACCGCAACCGACATTACCAATTTAGGTAATCTTTCAGGAACAAACACGGGAGATCAAGACGGTTCCGAAACCAAAATAACAGCAGGAACAAATGTAACCGTAACAGGTGCAGGAACAACCGCAAGTCCTTATGTGGTAAATTCAACAGGAGGTGGTGTAACCCTTGCCATAGGTGATAGTTACCAAGGCGGCATTATATTTTGGTTAGATGCCACAGGACAACATGGCCTAATAGCTGCCACAGCCGACCAAAGCACTGGAATAAAATGGTTTAATACTGCACCTTTGACTGTTACGAATGCTGTTAGAGATGGTATCCGTGCCGGAAATTTTAATACAGAGCGTATTATTGCTAATCAAGGTGCAGGAGATTATGCAGCACAAATATGTGCAAACTATCAGGGTGGCAATTACTGCGACTTGTACTTTCCTTCAAAATACGAACTTAATCTATTATATGCTCAAAAAACTGCGGTTGGCGGTTTGGCTACTGCCTACTATTGGAGTTCTAGCGAGGACGATAACGCTAGCACATCGGTCGTGAACTTTTTAAATGGCGACCAGGGCAGCAACTGTGGGAAGACCACCGAATTAAGGGTGCGTGCTATTCGGTCTTTTTAACTGTGCATACCAGATTAGAAGCAGGTGCAAAAATTTATTTGCTGGTTTACAATGCAAATGGACAAATTGTGTATCATGAAATTCATATTGATCAAGATGAATTGCGTATTGATTTACAAAATCTTACTCCTGGTGTTTATCATCTCGCAATTATCGAAAACAATACAAAAAATATGAATGCGGTAAAAATCATAAAATTATGACTTAGTACATGACAAAATTTTTGTCATAATCTTTGCTGACCAGAAAATTGGTCATCGCAAAGATATACGCCAAAAATAGCATCTCGTTTATTTGTAACCCCAGACTACGAATAAATTCTTGTCTGGGGTTACAAACATTAAGCCTATCCAGGCTTTTTAGATTTTTTAAATAAGCTGCTTTGTAAAAAATGTGATTTTTTGTCATGTACTAAGAAATTATGAAGAATAAAATGTCAAAAATTGGATATGCATTAAGTTTCGCTTTTTGAGTCTATTTTTTGCTAATAATATCATTGCACAAGTACCTGATGCTATAAATTTTCAGGCAATTGCACGTTGTTGACGGAGACCAACCTAGATCTTTTATTACGAAATGGAATGGCGAAAGTTGGGATAGTATTGGCGGTGCTTTTAATATTACTATTTTTGCACTTGAAGTTTTTCGTGATACTCTTTACATTGGCGGCACTTTTAAGTATTGGGGTGGCAGTTCCCCTGTACCAGATAAACGCTCCAAAGACCTCGTAAAACTCTACATGCCCGACAATGGCTGCGATTACCTTAAACCACGAATAAACACTTGGGCTGATACTTTTTACTTAAATGGAGGCGAGGCAGTGGTTAATTTGTACAATAACAACCCTTATGTTGAAAGTTGGGAATGGGATTTTGGCACTTCGACAGGATCAGTAACCGCAACCCAGCCCGTGGAGCATACTTATACAGAAGTTGGAGAATACAATGTTCAGGTAACAGTTACAGATGGCGAATGTGTAAAAACTGCTAACAAAACAATTTACATTGAGTTAGGGAGCGAAATTCAGGGTTTTGAGAATATCGAAATGCAAATTTTTCCAAACCCAAGTTCGCAAAACTATACTGTTAAAATTGAACTACCAGATTACAAAAATATAGAAATAAAAATTTCTGGGCTAAATGGGCATTTAAAAGATGTTATTCCGGTTACTGGTGAAACAACAGAAATTAATACCAAAGGTTGGAGTGCTGGCACTTATGTTTGCAATTTGTTTGTGGAAGGGAAGTTGGTGAAGGTGGAGAAATTGGTTTTTGAGTGAGAAACGGTTTTCTGTTCCCGATTCGATTGTTCAATTGTTCAAAAATTTACCGATTACCGAATTACCGATTATGGTCAACCGCCTATAAATCCTGTACTCGCATCAATAAATCCATAATGTCTTCTTCTAAACTTTTTTGTGGTGCTTCAATAATTCTGCAAAGCTCATTGCCTTTGTAGTAAAAAACAAAAGTCGGCAGAAATTGAATATAAAATTCATCAGAGTCTATTACATCGTTTTGTTTTTTACCGTCAAATCCGAAATAACGAACTTTGGTCTTTTTAAAATATTCATCCTCCATTATTTTACAGAAACGAGGTAGCTCTCTTTTGGTATCACTGCACCATGTCCCTAAGAAAACATAAATACTGTCGAATGGGATAGTGTATTGTGGATTGAAAAATGTGTCGGCGACATTATAGCTTTCATATTCGGAGTTGAACCAAGACTCGAAATTTTTTTGTGTAAATCCGTCCAAATTACATTCGCCGTAAAGTATTTCTTGATTTTTAATTTCGTCGAAAACTGTTCTGTTTATTTGAGCATTAGAGTATATCGACAGAATAAATACCGATAAAAATAATATTGATTTCATGTATCCGCTTTAAGAATTATTTTATCTGTTAAATTTTAGTTTTTCACCTGCTGTATGATTATCAATGATTTTGCCATTAACATAAACAATTTTACCATTAACAAATGTAGTATGTATTTTGTTCTTAAATTTTGTTCCTTCAAGTGGAGACCAGCCGCATTTGTAAAGGATGTTTTCTTTTGTTACTAATGTTTCGGTATTAGGATCGACAAGCACCAAGTCTGCAAAATAATTCTCACGGATATAGCCTCGTAAATTAATTTTAAATAGATCTGCTGGATTATGACACATCCATTTTACAACATCTGAAACTGAGAAATAATTTTGTTTGGCAAGCTCCAACATAACAAGTAGCGAATGTTGAACCATTGGTGCACCTGAAGGAGCTTTTGTGTAAACATTGTCTTTTTCTTCTATGGTGTGTGGAGCGTGATCTGTTGCGACAATGTCAATTTTCCCGTCTTTTAGGGCTTTTATTAAAGCCAGTCTGTCGGTTTCTTTTTTTATAGCTGGATTCCATTTTATTTTTGTGCCATATTTGTCGTAATCAGTATCATTAAACCAAAGATGATGCACACAAACCTCGGCAGTAATGTTTTTTTCTGACAAGGGCTTATCTGAAAATAAAGAAATTTCCTTTTCAGTACTCAGATGAAAAACATGCAATTTACCTCCAGTTTTTTTTGCAATTCTTACTGCATTTGATGAGGAAGTATAGCAAGCATCTTCCGATCTGATTGATGGGTGTGATTTTACAGGAATATTGTCTCCGTATTTATTTTTATATTCAGCTAAGTTTTTATTAATTATTGCATCGTCTTCGCAATGTGCAGCAACGATAACTGGTGAGTTAGCAAGTATGTTTTCAATTGATTGAATATTATCGACAAGTAAATTACCTGTTGATGAACCAAGAAACATTTTTACTCCGGCTATTTCAGTTGGGTCGATGTTTTTTATTTCGTCGATATTATCGTTGGTAGCTCCTAAGAAAAACGAATAATTTACAAGTGAGTTTTTTGAAGCAATTTCATTTTTTTGATTTAATAATTCAATGCTAATTGTTGATGGACTTGTATTTGGCATTTCCATAAATGATGTTACGCCTCCGGCAGCAGCAGCTCGTGATTCGGAATAAATGTCTCCTTTGTGTGTCATCCCTGGTTCTCGAAAATGCACCTGATCGTCAATTATTCCTGGTAATAACAATAATCCTTCGGCATCAATTATGATATCTGCCTTTGTATCAATGTTTCCAGTATCTACGATTTTTAAAATCTTTTCATTCTCAATAAGTACATCGCAGACTTTGGTAGTTCCTTCGTTAATTACAGTAGCATTTTTTATTAATGTAAGCATGATGTTTTTGTTTTTGCAAATGTAGTTAATTTTGAGAAAAGTAATAGAACATATAAATTGTTTTCGGTTCACGGTTCACAGTTAAGGGCTAATTTAGTGTTGATGCCTTAATATGGTCGCGAGTTTTTCATCAACTTCCTACACACGGTAATTAATTATTGATTCTGAGTAAATTCACTGCAAACCGTGAACCGATAAACCATTGTTACAAATCGCCTGTTTTACTAAGGAAACCAGTAATGATTTTATTTAGACGTTCTATGTGTGAGACAGTATAAATACGTCCGCTGCGTGCAATTGAAATATGTCCACTTTGTTCTGATACGATGATTACAATTGTGTCTGTAACTTCTGTCATTCCAAGTCCAGCTCGGTGTCTCAGTCCGTGTTCTTTGGGCAAGTCTGGGGCAGATGATACTGGTAAAATACATTTTGCGGCAATTATTTTGTTGTTTGAAACAAGAATTGCCCCATCGTGTAGAGGCGAATCTTTATAAAATACCGATTTTATAAGTTGCGTGTTTATTTCAGAGTTGATAATTTCGCCTGTTTCTGCAAATGTTTTTAATGAAGCATCACGAGAAATTACCATTAATGCACCTGTTTTTGTTTTAGATAGTTCAATAGCCGCCGTTGTGATGCGTTCTATGTTTGCACTACTATAACCAGATTGAAATCGTGAGTTCCTTAATAATCTAAACGAGCCTCCTCTTACATATTTGTTACCAATCATTAGTAAAAACTGT
>JAQVPT010000191.1 GCA_028701945.1 Bacteroidales bacterium | reverse complement strand
ATATCATCATACAATACTCCTTTTTTGCACGAGAATTTTAGTTTCGATTCCTGCCTCACTGTAATGCACGATTCATCCCAATCACTAATACATCTTGATCGTTCTTATGAAGTTTATGCTTATAATATTGGACTTGTTTACAAAGAACAAACTTATATTAATTCGCAAGAAGTTATTTTTGAAATTCCTATCGAAGAACGCATCACAGTCGGCACGATATTTATTCAGGAGTTGGTTGAGATTGAGTAATAAAAAATCTAAATATTTCGATTTTACCTTTTAACAAAAATCCTGTAAGTTTTAAATCAGGCTGAAAGTCTGATTTACTTCAAAACGATACAACGCCTCGTTTCTCAGAACTATCTGAAGTCTTCGCCCTTAAAGGGCAGCTTACTAATATTACAATTATAGCTTATTTGTAAATCTGGTTTTAATGAGATGTAATTTTAACCTTGACAATACAAATCTTGTAGGTGGTAAATGCAATGCTAACGTCTTGTTTTTTAGCAACCTATTATTCCAAACAATGGAAAGAAATTAAATAATCACAATCAAAAAATATAAGCAAAATGTAAAATTCCCCAAAATCTTATTACCTTCGCATTGTTCAATGCAACATTTATAATTAATTTGGGTTTATTAAACAAAAACGATGAAAACACAACTTGCAATTTTAATGATATTTTTAGGAACTATGCTTTATGCACAAGTAGCCCCTAATAAATATTATATTGAGTTTACCGACAAAAACAATAATGGATACAGTCTTGATAATCCAGAAGATTTTCTTACTGCAAGGTCTTTACAACGTAGAGCAAATCAGGGAATATTATTATCGGAAAACGATTTGCCTGTAACGCAAACTTATGTTGATTCTTTGAATGCTCTGGGGTTAAGGGTTATTAATACTTCAAAATGGTTTAATTCAGCAACTGTTTATACACTTGATACGTTGCTTATTGACTCTATATCATATTTGGGTTTTGTGAGCAATTCAATGAAATATAAGCCATATCCCGAAGGCGAAACACGTGAAGTTAATCAGCGATATAAAAAAATACGTGAGACGAATCCCCGAAAAGAAAAATCTGACTATTATAATTATGGAGATTGTGCTGTTCAGATTAAAATGACAAATGCACACAAATTACATAACGAGGGTTATCGTGGTGAGGGTATGATGATAGCTGTTACTGATGCAGGGTTTACTGGATTTCCAAATCTTCCGTCTTTCGATTCTCTTTATAATGAGAATAGAGTACTTGCAACAAGAAATTTTGTACATGGCGGAGACTCTGTAAATAATTTCAGTACTCATGGTATGAGAGTATTATCAATTTTGGCGGCAAACTATCCTGGTAACTTAGTTGGATCGGCACCTATGGCAACATATTTATTGTTAATGTCCGAAGACCCAGCTTCTGAAACATTTATTGAAGAATTAAATTGGATATCAGCAGCCGAATATGCCGATAGTTTGGGAACTGATATTATTAGTGTTTCGTTGGGATATGTTAATTTTGATACTCCAGAATTTAGTCATACTTACGAAACTTTGGACGGCAGACACGCAATAATTAGTTCTGCAGCAACTATTGCTTCACGTAAAGGGATGATTGTTGTTGCAGCAGCAGCAAATAGTGGCGAAGATGCAGTACATCCATGGATAGCAGCTCCGGGTGATGCAGATAGTATTATTACTGCAGGAGCAGTTTGGCCTGACGGAAATTATGCGGCTTTTAGCTCTATTGGGCCAAGTTATGACGGAAGAGTAAAACCCGATCTTGTTGCAATGGGAGGTGGAACATATAACCAAAATACTGACGGCTCAATAGGAACAGGAAATGGAACTTCTTTTTCTGCTCCCCTTTTATCTGGAATGATAGCCTGTCTTTGGCAAAAATTTCCCAACAAAACTAATATGCAAATTATAGAAGCTGCAAGGCAATCCGGTCATTTGTATAATACTCCAACCGTCTATCTCGGCTATGGAATACCTAATTTTGAACACGCTATAACCATTCTTGATATTGGCGAATATAAAGCACCTAATAATAGCTGCTCTATCTTTCCAAATCCTTTTAATAACGACTTTTCAATTCAATTTAATAATAATCCAGGTGATTCCATCGAAATCTCTATTCTAGACATTAACGGACGCATGACATACTTATGGATGGAACATACTGCCACAGAAAAAGACACTATTCTTAAAATTGACGATTTGCAAAACTTTAAACCAGGCACCTATATTATTACTATTAGTTTAAATAATAGTAGATTTTCTGAGAAACTGATAAAATATTAATTTAATGTCCGATTCTGCTTTAACCCTTATAGAATTAAACCAAATGGTCAAATCTGCAATTGAACAGAGATTTGATTCGCCAGTTTGGGTAGTAGCAGAAATTAATAGTATTAATAGGCATCGAAGTGGGCACTGTTACATAGAATTTGTTCAAAAAGCAAAAGCTTACGACCAGATTATTGCAAAAACCAGAGCCACAATATGGTCAACGCAATTTAGAATGATTGAATCTTACTTTCAGTCTATTACCAAAAGTAGTCTCGAAGCTGGATTAAAAGTTCTTGTTAAAGTAAGCGTAGATTACCATGAGCTTTATGGTCTTTCGCTAAATGTTAGAGATATAGATCCTGCATATACACTTGGCGATCTTGAAAGACGAAAAAAAGAAATTATTGATAGATTGGTTTCCGAAGGCGTTTTTGATATGAACAAAGAACTCGAAATGCCATTGGCAGTTCAAAATATTGCAGTAATTTCATCATCAGGGGCAGCAGGTTACGAAGATTTCATTAATCAACTTAATAATAATAAATATAATTATAAATTCTTAATCACACTTTTTGAAGCAGATATGCAAGGTAATCGTACCGAAGAAACTGTAACAAAAGCTATTAACAAAGTTTTCGAAGATGATACAGAATTCGATCTTATTGCTATTTTGAGAGGGGGAGGAGCGAAAAGTGATCTTAGTGTTTTTGATAATTATAATATTGCATACTTAATAACGCAATTCCCTATTCCCGTAATTACTGGAATAGGGCACGAACGAGATGAATCTGTTTGCGATATGGTGGCTCATACAAAATTGAAAACTCCAACTGCGGTTGCCGAATTTTTGATTGATCATAACTTGATGTTTGAATCGAATATTATTGAAATAGGCGAAGATATCTTTGTCCTCGCAAAAGATTTTATTAAAACTAATCAAGCATATATTACGAATATTAGTATTGGAATTAATAGAACAAAAAATATAATATCAACAAAATTAGATTATTGCAATCAGCTTTTTTATCGGGTAAATAATCTTGCTAAAACTAAGCTAAAAGAAGAAAATATTAGGTTACTTAATAATCGCAATAGGTTATCTTCTACTCCAAAAATTAAAATAACACAAGAAGACAATAATTTATTTAATCTGAATGCAAAGCTTGTAAACTCTGCTAAGACTGTAATTAGTAGAGGCTTAAATGTTATTGATATGTACGAGCAAAATATCCGCTTAGTCGATCCTGTAAACGTTTTAAATAGAGGCTTTTCAATAACAAAATACAATGGTAAGATAATCGAAAAAAACAATAACTTTAAAATTGGCGATAGTATTGAGACAATAACATCACAGAAAAAGATTTTGAGTAAAATCACCGCGATTGATTCTGCAACTGCCAAAGGAACAAAAAAGAAAAAATAATATGAGGAAAAAGCTACTTATACTTGTAATATTATCAGCCTTGGTTCTCAATACTTATGCATGGAAAGTTAAAACAGATTCTACCTTTTATGCAGGAGCTTGGGGAGGAGCGAGTTACGCAAAAATAATGGGGTATCCAAATACAACACCATTAATGGGAAGTGCTTTTGGAGTAAAGTTTTGGCTGCAACCCAATCGTGAATTTAGCTTTAGCACAGGAATAGGCTTTATTCAAAAAGGCTATGTGGCTCAAGTAACATATGTCAACACTAACGATGTTCTTATCGGTGAACTTGATACCGATTTTAAATTTAAATATTTGAATATTCCATTAGGGGTTAATTACAATCTCGGCAGAAACAAATTTAATATTTATCTTTCAGCAGGAATAGATATTGATATTTTATTAAAACAAAGCTTATATTGTCCTGAGGTTTCCAGTCTTTTGAAAGATGGAGAATTTGTAAACATTAATTGGGAAAATACCGAATATTATAAAAAACTTAATTTTGGAGTATATATTGGAGGTGGTGTAGAATACCGCTTTAAGCCAAATTTTATCGTTTTTGCAGATGTGAAATATATGCATGGCATCAATAATATTTACAATGTAGATGTAGATTATCATCCCAAACATCGCCCACTTGTTTTTGGGCTTGGAATACGAATTGGGATTCCGGTTACTTATGGATATTATGATTAAGGGAAACGATATTGATATGAGTTCCTTGACCCATTTCTTAATAATACTTTGACCAACAAAATAATACAAATACTTGGAATTTCTTCAATTTTTATTTGTCGTGCGATACTTTGTATTATTGAATATCTGAAAGATAATAGTTTAAACCTAAAACTATTCTACAACATGTTATTTAGATAGTATTAGTTTGATAGTTGATATTCAGTACTTTATTAGATATTTTATTTAGAATTAGTCTATCTCCAAATTTGAATTACTGATTAATATCATGTTTAACGAGGATTTGAGAAAATATCTTTAGAACAACAATATAAGAGAACAATTTTAAGCGTTATTGTTATTTTATTAACATTGTGAATTTATTAACAAGCAATATTAATTAAAACCGAATAAAAATGACAGATGTAAATGTAATTATCAATGAAAAGATTGAGAAATTCGGGAAAGAGCGCCATGCTCTCATGCCAATCCTTCAGGGAATTGTAGCAGACAAGAACTACATTACTGAGGATGAATTACTTTTGGTCGCGGAAGCTTTGAACTTATCTGCAGCCGATGTTTATGGGACGGCTACTTTTTACACATTTCTCGATGTAGTGCCTAGAGGCAAGTACGTAATCAGGGTTTGTAAAACAATCTCCTGCCACATGGCCGGTAAAGATGATATTATCGAAACTTTGGAGAAAACTTTAAGTGTTAAACTAGGAGAAACTACAACCGACAAGAAGTTCACCCTATTGCAAGCTAATTGTATGGGGTGGTGTCATAAAGGTCCTGTGATGTTAATCAATGATGAGGTCTATCCTGAATTGACTCCAGAGAAAGCAATTGCAATTATTGCAGAGTATATTGCTAAGTAGTTTACTTTATTGTTAAAAATTAAAATTTTGAAAATGGAAAACAAAAGATTAACAAAAGTTGACCTAATATTTGAAAATGACGGAACATGTGCGACAACCGTCCTTGATAAGGCTAGAGCTATGTCTCAAGATGATATCATTATGGAGATGATTGATTCTGGTCTTAAAGGAAGAGGTGGAGCTGGATTCCCAACAGGTCTAAAGTGGAAATTTACAAAAGCCGAAGATTCTTTTGATAAGTATATTGTTTGTAATGCAGACGAAGGCGAACCAGGGACTTTTAAAGATAGAGAAATTCTTGACACTGTACCAGCAAAAGTTTTCGCAGGTATGACAATTGCTGGATATGCTATTGGTGCAAAAGTAGGTTATTTGTATATAAGAGCCGAGTATAATTTCTTATTAAAAAAACTGAACGAAAAACTTGACGTGTTCAATGCAATGATTAAAGAGAAAGACTTTGACTTTACTATTGAAATTCGTTCTGGAGCAGGTGCGTATATCTGTGGTGAAGAAAGTGCATTGTTTGAGTCAATCGAAGGTAAAAGAGGAGAACCAAGAAATAAACCACCGTATCCTACAGTAGCCGGTTTATTTGGCAAGCCAACTGTTATCAATAATGTAGAAACTTTGGTGTATGCTACAATGATAATGAAATACGGTGCCAGTAGTTTTAAGCAGATGGGAACACAAGATTCAAGAGGGTCAAAAGTTTTCTCTGTATCGGGAGATACTCCTAATGCCGGTATTTATGAGCTAGAACTTGGAATGACTGTCGCAGATTTTGTTAACGACTTTGGTGACGGCGACACTAAAGCAGTTCAAGTCGGTGGTGCCTCAGGAATATGTGTGCCTCGTAAGAAGTTTGCTGATATGATTATCGGTTATGAAGGTGTTCCTACTGGAGGTTCAATGATGCTTTTTAATAGTACACGTTCGATGTATAATGTGCTTAAAGATTATCTGGAGTTTTTTGCTGAAGAATCATGCGGACAATGTACTCCTTGCCGTATTGGTTGTCAGCAGTTGCTGCATGGCATCGAAGCTGTAAAGCGTGGCGAAAAACACCCTTCATACTTAGATAGTCTGAAGAATTTAGCCGAAACAATGAAGTTATCCGCGAAATGTGGACTAGGACAAAGCGTAGCAAATCCTTTTACATCAATTGTTGATAATTTTAGAGAAGAGATCATTTACTAATTTACAAACCATTTAATAAAAACAAAATGGCAAAATACGAAGTAAATCTTAGAATTAATAATATACCAGTAACGGTAGAAGAAGGCTCAACTATTTTAGAGGCAGCCCAAAAATTAAATTTCAGAGTCCCTACACTTTGTCAACATCCCGACTTGTGTATTGCCGGCAATTGCCGTGTTTGTGTAGTTGAGCAAAAAGGTGCAAAAGCACTACCTGCAGCTTGTGCAACACCGGTATCTGAAGGAATGGAAATTTTTACTAACAGTCAAAAAGTTAGAACAGCCCGTAAACACATTATTGAGCTTTTACTCTCTGAACACAACACAGAGTGTACAAGCTGTTATAAAAACGGTAAATGTGAATTACAAGCATTGGCAAACGAATATCGTGTAAACGAAAACGATTTTATTAAATTAGTAGATAAAAGAACTTATACTATTGATGATTTCTCTCCAGCTATCATTAAAGATGACAGTAAGTGTATCCGTTGTCAGCGTTGTGTTCGTACATGTGCAAGTATGCAATATGTAAGTGCA
>JAQVPT010000010.1 GCA_028701945.1 Bacteroidales bacterium | reverse complement strand
ATATTCAGTGTTCGCATCTAAACCTGTTGCGTTAAACGTTGCGTCAGGAGTCACTGGAGTATTATTTTCGATATTAGCAGTTTCCGTTTCAGGATCGGTTAAAGGAGTTGTAGAAACTTTAACCAACCATTCACTAACGCCTGATTCGTTCCAAGTTAGAGTAGCCGTATTTGCTCCAATATTAGTGGCTGTTAGGCCTGTTGGCACAGGACATAAACTTAGAGTAGTAAACGTATATTGTGCCCAATCAGATCCACAAGCAGATTGAATGTACACATAATACATTGTTTCTAAAGTAAGTGTTCCCACAGCTAATTCATACAAAGGAGTTGTAGTAACAGTTACTTTATCTGTAATGTCACCAGTTTCAGTTGATGGATCATTTAAAGCTGAACTTGATACTGAAATAACCCATTCTGTTTCAGCTAAATCTGAAGCAACCCAAGCAATATTAGCACTTGTGGCAGTTAAATCTTCAGCTGTAATTGAATTTGGAGCAGCACAAGTTGAACCTGTAACTTCGAATCTAGTATTACCATTTGACTCATTACCATAACCGTACATAACAGCATAATATGTTCCAGGTGTTAACGTTCCCATTTGTATTACTGCAGCTGTTCCAATTCCTGTGGTATGTTCTCCACCAACACATGCGTTGTCATTAAAGCCAATACATCCTGCAGGATAATATCCTATCGTATTTCCATATCCTCCTGCAAAATCTCCACAATCAGCATAAACTGCTAAACGATTGTCAAAATTTGATCCACATGAGCTTACTACAACGTTAGCATAATCTTGGTCTAAAATAAATGAATACCAAATATTCGTACCGTTAGTTATTGTGCTTTCAATAGCAGTAGAGTTAATAGCACCGTAGTCAATAGCTGCAGCACAAATCGCACCTGCTGGAATAGCTTCTTGAGTAACTGTTGCAAGATAATCTTTAGTTGAGGCATCTTCTGCTGTAACAGTGTATGTTACAGAAGTAGAAAAGTCTTGTTCAACTCCAGATAAAGGACTAATAGTCGCAAAATCAGAAATTGTAATTGTTGGTGTTAAAGCTGTAACATCAGCAAACCAATCAACTTCAATCGCAATCGTATTTGCTGAATTATCAATAACAGCAGCACCTGTTTGTTCAGATAATATAAAAGTTAAGATATTTTTCTCAGTGCTTTGAGTGTAAGACTGTGTTACTGTTACATTCCATATTTGATCAACACCTGCTTCTGAAGTTACAGTATAAGCCACCGGAGCAGAGAAGTCATGTGCAATTCCTGAAGGCATATCAACGCTTGCAAAATCAGAAATGGTAAATATTGGCACTATGGTGGTTAAGTCTGTACCCATAACAACTTCAATATCAACCGTATGGTTAGTAGCACTAATTGTTGCGGGACCTGTTTGTGCTGTAAATGAGAATGTTAAAATATCATTTTCTTCATAAGCTGAGCGAACTGCAAAATTATCAATGAATAAATCATTATCGGCATTTGAAATAGTTGATTCACCATAAAATCCTATTTTTACAATACCTGTGTATGAACTTAAATCAATGGCTACAATTTCGCCAGCAGTTGCAATATTATTATAAACATAAGGGGAACTTGCATTGTCCCAAAGTTGCAAAGTGTTTGCAGAACTCCAAGTAGCTCCGTTATCTGTCGATATTACTACGGCAAATTTGTCGTCTGTTCCTGTTGTTTCTGCTGGTATAGTCGTATTGTATTTAGTTAAGGCAAGATTAAATTCTAAAACATAAGAAGCAGAGCCATCTCCAAGATCAATACTTGGACTAACTAACCACTCTTTACGAGAAGTTCCAAAATTTTCTAAATTAGCAGCACCTGTGGTCCCAACATTTGCAAAACCATCAGCACTCCAAGTAGAAAAAGAACCAGTTGTAGTAGTAGGAGCTGCAAGAATTCCTTCAAATTCCTTCCACAATTTAGGGAGATAGGTTGTGAAGTCTTCGTTAAATGGAGGCCTATAAACTGTTGTAAACATATACTCTATCCAGTAGGAATTACAATCAGCCTGTACATAGATATAGTAATCTGTTCCAGCAGTTAAACCACTTGTAATGCTGTACTCAGGAGTGTTTAAAACTGTCTCGTTAGCAACAATATTTCCTACTTCAGTAATAGGGTCAATTGCAGTAGCTTCGTTTACTTTAATATTCCAACCAGTTTCAAAACCGCCTACAATCCAAACAAAATCAGCAGATGTTGCAGTAATATTTGCTGCTGTTAAATTTGTAGGTGCAGGGCAAGCTATAGGAGTATTAAATGTTCGGCTATTAGACCACTCAGATAAATCCCCACCTGTACAATCAGTTTGCACATAATAATAATAAGTGGTATTTTCAGTTAAAGTAGAAATTGCATGAGGATTTCCAGTAGCAGCACCATCAAATATATTTCCTGTGTCTGTTGTTGGATCGAAAGTAGAAGAAGTAGTAACTTTTAAGTTCCATGCTGTTGCCGTTCCATTTTCTGTCCAATTAAGATCGGCAGATGTTGTAGCAATGTTATCTACAAATAATGCTGTTGGTGTTGGACATGTAGGTGTTGGTTTTAGTGAAATATTATCTACGAAAATATTGTTACCATATGCAGAATGAAACTTTAATGCTACAAAAAGCAAAGCCTGATTTCCTGCTGCGGCAGGTAAGGTAAGTATTTTTCTGTCCCATTCAGAAGACCCTGCAACTAATGATCCGTTATGTCTAGGATAAAGACTTCCTGCATCAGTCCAAGTAAAACCATCTGTAGAATATTGAACCTGAACACCTTCATTTAAATAAGCTCCAGAATTGTAGCTTGTATTATTTTCATTTTTTAAATCGAATTCTATGTCAACACTTGCTACTCCAGTTGTCGTAATTGGGGGAGTTTTTAGTCTTTCTTCAGATCCAGTTCCGCCATTAATGCTAGAATAAGAGTTATACTTTATAAAGTGCGTTCCTTCTTGAGGCACAGTAGTTGGAGATGTGCCAGTGGTTACAAAACTAATTTTAGTGCCAGTCTGAGGTGCAATAATATCTGTTGACCAACATTCTGGTATTGTTGTAGCATTAAAGCCCTCCGTAAAAGGCAATGATTCTAAAGCATTTATGTTAACTAAGACAGCTGTAGAAGTTGCAGTTTCACTTGTATTTGTACAAGTAACAACGCACTGGTAGTATGTGTTTGCTAAAACAGAAGTTGTTAAAGTATTTAAATCAGTCCCAATATTTGTCCAAGCTAAATTATCAGTAGAACTTTGCCATTGATAAGTAATTCCGCTTTCAGAAATTAGATTTTGTAATGAAAGATTGAAATTTGCACCAAAACAAACAGGGTTTGTTGAAGCAATTGTATTTCCAGGAGCTGGCATTCCAGTACAAAGGGTATGCGTAATATCTAATTGAATATTTGGACGGTAGTATGATAAACTCATTGTTGGAGGATTAGAAAAATTGTCACCTCCTAGGCGTGCCATATCAGCAGATAAAGTGTATCTCCAGAAAGCGTCTGGTGAAACATATGCTGCGTTTTGAGTTCGTACCGATACCAAAAGGTTATTCAATCCTGAATAATAGAAATCATCTATATCGATTTCATACCAACAGTCGCCACTACCCAAATCTATGTCTGTAATAGTAGCAACTAAAGTTCCAGGTCCTTCCCATGTTGTGCCAGTTAGAATGGTGTTACTTGTTTCCATTAACCAAATTTCTGTGGTTCCGATAGCATCGGCATCGGCTTCCGAATTACTTCTATACCAACGCAGTTTGGTTATGGTTCCTGTATTTTCAATTTCAGTAGAAAGGTATAAACACTGTGAACGGGAATACTTGTGATAATCATTCAGTGGATATCTGTTAGTCGCAGTCCCAGTTCCAATAGTTACAGTCTGCGCATTGGCCAGATTACTGCTAAAAATAAATGCCATTAGGAAAAATAGCCACATAAAGCCTTTCCTGAATAGATTTCTAAAGTAAAATACTTTTTTCATATTATTTAATTTTAATTATTAATGTTTCTATATCAAAAAAAAATTGGATACAAAAGTATAGAATATTTATTTATTTAAATAGTTTTAAGTGACTTATTTAAAATAAAAAAGATAATGAATTTTTAAGTTTATTTATTTAAACAAAAAGAGCCTGACAAACTGCCAGGCTCTTTTCTTTATTTTAATTCATCGCTTATTCAATCACGAGTTTTTCAACTATTGTTTGAGTTGCAGTAATGATTCTTACAAAGTAAACACCAGAAGTAAGATTAAGAGAAACTTCCTCAATGGTTTCGCCATTAGTTTGGATGTCTTTGTTAAGAATAACACTTCCCTTAATGTTATAAATTTGATAATTAACTTTGCCGTTAACATTACCAAAGCTTAGATTGAACATACCGTTATTTGGATTTGGATAGATGCTTATTTCAGCAGTCTCGTTTAAACTAACGCTGTTGATAATATTAACTGTGATAGTGAAATCGCAAGAATTAGAACATCCTGTGCCAGGGAATGTATAGGTAATAATGTAATCGTCGTTAGTTAATGATGAAGGATCGAAGTTGTTTCCTGTAACGCCTGTTCCGCTGTAAATTCCACCAGTTGGTAAACCACCAGAAAGTGCTACAATGCCATTTTCAGTAATGGTAAAGTCGCTAGGACAAGTCACAGATGGAATATCTACAACCGTAACAGATATAATTAAAAAAGGTAGATCTGTACATTCGCCAGCATCTGGAGTAAATGTATAATCTGTTTCACCTAGAGTGGTTGTTATTATAGTAGCTGGTGACCATGTTCCTGTAATGTTATTAACAGAAGTTGTAGGTAATGCACCTGGAGTAGACCCAAGACAGTATTCTGTTTCAAAGTCAAATGTAATAACCAAAGGATCATTTACAGTAACAATAGCTGTAACTTCAAGAGGAGTCGGAATGGTAGTTTGCTCAACACCAGATGGCAAAGTAAATGTTCCTGTAGCTACGTAATCACCAGAGATAGAACCATTATAAGCTGCAATTGTCCATGTTAAGTCAACTACATATTCTACTCCATTTGTATCATTAATTTTCATTTGTGGTGCAAGAGCTGCCAAAGCAGTTGCCTCATTATCTCCTACACAAACATATACGTCATTAACATCAAAATCAACGTCGATCTCATTTATAGTATTCATTTCATAAATGCTAATATTGTCTATATACCAATAATTAATATCATGAGTATTCCCAGCAAATACAAAAGCCAACTTGAAAACTTCTCCATCAACAAAAGAGCCTAAGTCAATATGCATTTCTTCTGAAGTAATCTCACTATTTACATTGGTGATTTCCCATGCAGTATTCCAAGTTGTCCCGTCGTCAATAGTATAATCAAGTCTTAAGTCAAATGAGTTATCATAGTAATCAACAAAGTGTACGAATGACATTGCTAGATTCGAGTTTGAAGTTGCGTCAATTGTTGGAAGATATACTTTAATATCACCAGTTACTTCTGGGTCCCAGTCTAACATTAATTCTGGAGATGAGCCGCCAGCATCTGAAGTTTCTGAAACATGCCAATTGCTATGGCTTTTGTCCCAGCAATTTGGGAGATTCCCAGCAGTGATTCCAGTAAAATCTTCCATAAATGGAATTGATAATGGATCACATATAATTTCTTCATAAATGCTAATATTATCAATAAACCAAGAATATTCGTCATTACCTCCGATAACTGTAAAAGCAAGTTGGAAAACTTCTCCATCAACAGCACTCAAGTCAACTAATACTTCTTCGGCATCTACATCTGTGGTAATATTAGTCTTCTCCCAAGCGGTACTCCAAGTTAGCCCGTTGTCAATAGTATAAATAACTTTTATATCACATGGATACGCCATAGCATAAATCTTATGTAAGAATGTCATTGATACATTAGAATTTGTAGTAGCATCAATCATTGGGGAATATACTTGACTTTCAGATCCAAACGCTGTATTACAGAACACACTTAATTCAGGAATTGTGCCACCAGCATTTACATCTGGATTAGCACCACATTCTATGTTACTTCTACTCCAGTAATCTGGAAGACTCCAATAAGAAACTCCAGTAAAATCTTCCGTAAATGGAAGTGTGAATGGTTCAGAAATTCTAATATTGTCAATAAACCAAGCAAGATCGTCGTTATGTCCGTTAAGTATAAAAGCAAGTTGGAAAACTTCCCCATCAACAGCACTTAAGTCAACTAATATTTCTTCTGGATCTACATCTGTAGTATTATTAGCTTTTTCCCAGACAGTATTCCAAGTTTCTCCGTTGTCAATAGTATAATCAACTCTTAAATCAAAATCATAAGTATTATAATCAACTTGATGTAAGAATGTCATTGTTAGATTAGAATTTGTAGTAGCATCAATTGAAGGAAGATATACTATGTTTTCACCATCTATTCCTGGCTCGCTTGTTACCATTAATTCAGGATTTGATGATCCCGTAACATAAGAATTTGTGTTAAATTTATTCCAGCAATCTGGTAGTGTATAGAGAGTAACGCCAGTAAAATCTTCCGCAAACGGAATTGTGAATGGTTCATAAATACTTATATTGTCAATATACCATTGAACATCATCAGTAGTAGCTGCGTTAAGAACAAAAGCAAGTTGGAAAATTTCACCTCCAACATAAGAACTTAAATCAATAAATACTGCTTCTGGATCTATATTTGCAATATTGTTAGATTTTAGCCAAGCTATGTGCCAAGTTGCTCCATTGTCAATAGTATAGTCAAGTCTTAGGTCAAATGGGCTACTATTCATGAGAATACTATGTGAGAACATCATTCTTAAATCAGAATTTATATGCGCATCCATTTTTGGAAGATATACTTTAATTTCGCCACTCATGCCCGGTTCGTTGTTTACCATTAATTCAGGACTTGTGCCACTTGCATTTGAAGTTGAACTAACATTCGAATTTGCGTGGCTTTGCGCCCATCCTTCTGGAAGAACATTTGTAAGCTCTCCAGTAAAATCTTCCATAAATGGCATTGTTAATGGTTCAGAAATGCTTATATCGTCAATAGACCAAGAAATATCATCATTATCTCCTTGAAGTATGAAAGCAAGTTGGAAAATTTCGCCATCAACAGAACTCAAGTCAACAATTACTGTCTCTGGACCTACATTTGAAGTATTATTATTTTTCTCCCAAGCTGTATGCCAAGTATTCCCGTTGTCAATAGTATAATCAAGTCTTAGATCAAATGGGTTAGTATTAAAAGTAGCTAAATGTTTGAAGGTCAATGTTAAATTAGAGTTTGTAGTAGCATCAATTGTGGGAAGATATGTTATGTTTTCACCAGGAACTCCTGGTTCACAGAAGAATACCAATTCTGGACTTGTACCACCAGCAAAAGAATATGACCTAACATAAGGATATGTGTTAAAAGAATTCCAGCCATCTGGAAGTGTATTATTAGGAACTCCAGTAAAATCTTCAGTATATGGAATTGTCTGTGTTTCATAAATGCTTATGTTGTCAATAGACCAATGATTTATATCATAAGTATTTCCGTAAAATGCGAAATAAAGTTGGAAAATCTCTCCATCAAGAAAACTTAAGTCAACAAATTCTATTTGGGCATCTATATCCTCTGTAATATCAATTTTTTCCCAAGCTATCTCCCAAGTATCCCCATCGTCAATAGTATAACCAAGTTTTATATCAACTGGGTTACCATCCCAATCGACAGAATTTAAGAAAGACATTGTTAGATTAGACTTTCCAGTGGCATCCATTTCTGGAAGATATACTACATTTGGACCTGTTGTTGCTGGAGACCAGTATAATCTTAATTCCGGAGATATGCCGTTTGCATTTGAAGTTTCAGCAACACTCCAATTTGCATTGTTTTGCGCCCAGCAGTCTGGAAGACTTCCAGCAGTAAGTCCAGTAAAGTTTTCCATATACGGAATAGAGACTAGTTCACATTCATATTCATAAACAAGAACATCGTCAATCATCCAAGAAAAATCGCAGCCACTGCTTAGACTTGTAAATTTGAAGCGTACCCATACTGTTTCTTCATTGCCAGCAGCACTTGAAATATCTATGTCAACAATTTCGGGGTTTTGAGATTCACTATGCATATTGTATTCAGCGAATACTTCAAATTCTGTCCATGTAGCTCCGTTATTACTAACTTGTACGAAAATTCCATCTTCATTATATCTTCTGTAGAAAGTTTCAAATTTAATATGAACATTTGCGTATGCCGAGCAATCAAAAGATGTAGTTGTCCATAAAACTGCATTTTGGATACCAGAACACAAGAAATCTGAATCAAATAAAGCAAAGCCATTAGCAGCTGTTGTTGATTGAATCGGAAGCATATAGCTAGAATTAGAAGGACCAGTGGTACCAATTACCCAGTTGTCTGAGTTTCCAACATAATTGTCTATTGTCCATTGAGAAGGATCTGAAAAGTCACTTGAGAAAATAGTTGTTCCAACTGCTTTCGCTGATTTAGCAGATGTTTTGCTTGTAGTTGATTGCTCAAACTGTTTTTTTGAGCTTAAAGAATTAGTTTTACTTTTTTTGTCAATTAGACTTTTTTGCCCAAAACTCATAGATGCAATTAAGACTGCAACTAGAATAAATGTAATTTTTTTCATCGATTATAAATTTAAGTTAGTAAATTGGGTTTAGTTTCATTTGTGTATTTACGCTTAACAAGATTTGCTTCAGATCTCATTTTTTTATTTATCTTGAGATTATTTACTTAATTTCCTGAGCGCCGTAACCTTGAATTGCTCCAAAAAGCTCGAATGTTTTTTCGTATGGATAGCGATTTCCATACATCGAAACACGAACAGTTTCAGTACCTTGCATATTCATTCCTAGTGCTGAGCGGAATGTGTTTACCGATGAGTTTGGATTAAAAGACGAAGTTTGAGTTCCAGTTATTCCAATAAAACCTTTAAGATAAGGGGTATCTATTTTTTTGCTTATTGCATTAACTTCTGCTTCGTTCATTTCACGGTTTTTTTCATATTTAACCAATTGATTTACATCCTCAAAGTTTTTAGCGAGAACAAAAGTCCAGCCACCACCACCCGATGGTAAAACCATATCGCCATTACGATTAGCAAAAAACAAATTGTTCCAAGCTGAAGTTACACGTTTAGCTTCTTTAGTTTTATCAGCATCTGTATAAGAACGATCAAGCGCACCAAAGTTAGTACAGCCAAATATATTGTCATATACATCAGCATCAATGCCGGTCATATAACGAAAACCGTAACCCATATCTTCCATTATTTTTGTACGACACCATGTGAATAGTACGGTATTATTGTGAAAAGCTATTGACGAAGTATTGGGTTGAACTAGTCCACCACGCACCTCGCAGGCAGCCATACGGTTTGCAACAAACACATTATTATATACGTCGAAATGTCCGCCCTTACAAGCCATTTGAATTCCAAAATGATATCCGTTTAGGAACACGCAGTTGCGAATTGTAATATTGCCTTCTGCCTCACCACTTATCAGCTGAAATGCACTTTTCATACCTTGAGGTTGCAAGATTGGATATCCTGATGGAGATTCATCCACACAAACGATGCGCCCAGTTTCACATCCAGCAGGAGCACTAGCTGCTGCATTATCATACGCTGGAGCAGCATACATATTAATTTGTCCACGGTCGAAAATAATTCCGTCTATAAGTACAGCTCCATTACGATTACCCACTACACGAATATCCATCACTCCTTGATTCCCTGAGGTTTTTATCTGTGCAACCCCTGGACGCATTGTTGTGCGGAATTTTACAGGATCACGTTGCGAAAAATCATCAGAAAATCCACCTACAATTGATAGATACTTATTTACTTTTACCCACCCTTGGTCTAAATAACCAAGATAATTGCCTTCGGCTAAGCAAATAACGGCTCCTTCGGGGGCATCGTCAATGGCTTTTTGTAAATCTTTTAATGGCGATGATTGACTACCATCGTTGCGATTACTACCGTTGTTTGCTGACACATATAGGGTTTTGGTTCCTTGAGGGATTTCTCCATTACTAACGGCTTTATTATCAGAAAAAGATCCAGCTATACTAGTATTTTCTTCTCCGACAACAGTATTTTTGATTTTACCACCGACTTTTTTTAGGTCAATTTGCGATTCTGCGGTAAAACTGAATGCAATTACCAAGGCTACTGCCATAAGTACTTTGTAAGTTGTTGTTTTCATATTTTTTTTCATTTTATCTGGTGAAGTTAGTAGGATTGATGGTGTTTTGAAAAGAGCCATTAATTTCTAACTTTACTCACTATTTATAATTATTTAATCATCAAAACGCACGAATAGCTCGCACCCTACGGGAGATTGCCTTACCAGTGTTAGACTGGCTGCCATTGCTGAAGTCCTGATCCCATACAAAGTTGGAGGCATCGGTAAATGATTCGGTAGAACTCCAATAGTACGCATTAGCAAAACCACCATAAATATCATGGTACATGTACAATAAGTTTAACTCGTATATGGAAGGCAAATACCAATCGCCGAAACCGCCACCGGAATATTCATGACAAGCTCGTGCTGCATAATTAGAGAAATTCCCAATGCTCTGTCTAGCAATAATAAGATCAGTATTAGATTTTCCTGCACCTATCCCATTTGCAAGGGCCATTGTATACATATTAGTTCCCGCATTCCATGCCACACTAACACTTTGGTCGGTTGTAGCAGCAATTAATCCATGTTGTCCATTATCATATACATAAAATACGATTCCGCCCCCATAAGTCTCGCCAACATAATGCACAGGCGGTGTATTGGGTGCAGTCCATGTAGCATTTCCATTGGCATCAGAAGTCAGCACTTTGCCAGCACCTGGTGATCCTCCCGTAATACTTAATGTGCCAATTATCTTTGCATTTCCATTAAAATAACCTGCCCAAGTAAGACTGCTACTTTCTTTATAAGCTAGCGCTCCAAACACATTTGCGTTACTTGAACTTCCAATAACTCCAGCAGATTTGTCGTAATCAAGATAGTTATAACCTGCTACGCCTGCCGTATAATTGTTTCCATAGTAAGAATTGCCTTTGATGGCAGCATCAACACCGCCCAGATTCCAAGAAGTACCACCACTTGTAGCCCCAGCATCACCATAGCGATAAGAATAAATACCTGCGTAATTGGGCCCGAAATCATTTTGTGGACGATGAACATATAGTTTTGTTTCTGAGAGTGGATTAGAATTGACACCTACATTTGTACCATTGTTTCTAATTAAACTATTGGAAACCCATGCGGAACCATCATGTCTTAATGTCTGTCCTAAGGTACCTGTAGGTAAACCATTTGAATTTTCTGCATATAAAGCATAAGGCACACTTAGTAACTGGCTTGTGCCACTAATACTATAACTAGTTCCACCTGTTGGGTCGATTTCGGTTTTAATATAGTAGTTGCCAGTACTCCAGTCGATGCTACTAAGGGCAGTTCCACCACCAATTTCGATACTTACCAAACCGTTGGCATTGGTGTTTGGTGTTTGTGTCTCGGTATAAACCGCTGTACCTGTTTCAGAGCCTTGCAAGATGCTGATTTTCATGCCAACTTGCGTGTTGGTTATTAAATCATCACTGCTGTTGCGAATTACTGCTTGATAGCTCATTTTTTGTGGTGATTGAGCAAATACACTTGCTGTTAATAATACTCCGATAGCTATCGGGACTAAAACGGTAAATAACTTTTTACTCATAATATTATAATTTTTTATGGTATTCGTGAATACTTCGTATTTCATAATTTTTAATTTTTCATAATTTTAAATGTTTTTATTTCTTTATTACCTTGAATGACTTTTACAAAATAAGTGGCAGGAACAAGATTGCTCATTACAACGCTTGTTTCGCTGCATGTGATTTTTTCGTTTTTTAATAGTTTTCCTTGCATATCATACAATTGGTAAGATAAATTTGAAATATCAAATCCAGAGATACTTAATGTTAAATAATCAGTAGTTGGGTTTGGATAAGCTGAAACCAAAAGATTAATGACTTTAGCCTCTTCTATTTCTGTTACTATCGAAATTTCATACGGTTGTTGCACTCCTTCCGCTACTGAGCCATTTGTTCCGACATGGGTTTGGTACGTAAGCTGCCCAACTGAATAGCTCACAGAGCCTCCGCTGCCCGAAGCATTTCCGCCTGTGGCGTTAATGCTTTCTTGTGCCTGCAAACCTGTTATTCCTAGTCCTAACAAGAGTATGGCACATATTTTTAATCGTTTGAGTTTCATTTGTTTTATTTTTTAGATTAGTACTGATTTTTACATCCTCACATCATTTCAGTCCCTAACACAACGAACAGAAAGCCCCACTGAATAAAAATGAGCAGATCTCTCTAAACTACTGCTATCATATCGCAGCTCCCATGTTAAGCCATAATTCTCATATTCGGGATCATCCTCTGTCGCACTCCACCAATGACCAACTTGCTTAAGATTTCCAAATGTACTGCTCTCATCACGTTGACCGCCAGGAAGAGCTGTAAAGCCGGTTTCGTTAGTTGCCCCTGTGTTAGGACTATTCCAATGAGTAGTTCCAGCTTCTTTTAATTTGCCTCCTTCTGTAGCTATATCAACAAAATAATTGGCTAATTGATTCCATTCTGCATCAGTTGGTAAGTGCCATCCAGAAGGACATAATGAATAACTCGTTGCTGCAGCCCTATTGTATAAAACTCCATAAGTATTATAATTGACAGTTGCCTTCGCTTCGGCTACATCTGAACCACTATAACCATATACATAAAAAAAAGGAAAAATAATATTATATTGATCGGGAGGATAAACGTATTCGAGAAATTTTAAGTTTTCTGCCATCCAGACTTGATCACCAATAGTTACACTTTGGTAAACGGTACCATCTCTAACGTCCGTAAATGAATCGTAAACAGGTCCGTCAGTTACTGTCATATAATCGGATTTTGTTTTTGTAACGCTTAAAGTTCCATTTCCTGCGGTTAAACTTACAGTAAAAACACCTTCCGTTTGATAAGTATGTGTTGGATTTTGCACTGTAGATGTATTGCCATCACCAAAATCCCAATGCCATGTATTTGCATTTATTGCTGAAAGATCTGTAAAGCCAAATTCATTGCCCATTAATACATGAGTATAAGGAACACTAAAATCTACCACAGTCATGCCATTGTTTTCAAATATATTTATGAATTGGTCAAAATATGTTCCAGTAAGCGATTCAGCAGTTTTTGCATGCAAAGCATAAGGCACGCTTAACAATTGGCTTGTTCCAGTAATTGTATAATTTGTTCCTCCGGCAATGTCAATTTCAGTTTTAATAAAATAAGTATCATTTGCCCAATCAATATCTGCAAAAACACCTGTTACTAACGTTCCACTCCCAATTTTGATGCTTACCAAACCGTTTGCATTAGAGATTGGTGCTTGTGTTTCTACATAAACGGGTGTTCCACTTTCAGAGTTCTGCAAAATACTTATTTTCATACCAATAGCTTGATCAGTTATTAACTGGTCGCTGCTGTTGCGAATTACTGACTGATAACTAATTTTATCAGGTGTTTGTGCAAACACTGATGGGATAATGAGCAGATTTATCAATGTGATAATTATCACCGCTTTGAATTTGTACATTTCTCTTCTCATAAATTGTAAGTTTTTTAATTATTCAATAATTAGTTTAGTGGTTTTTCTACCGCCATTATCACAGGTTGCAATAACAAAATAACAGCCTTTAGTAATTGTACTAATATCAATTACTTGAGACTCGTTAGGATTTATTGTAAGCCTTAAATTTATCAATGTTTTTCCTTGTAAATCAATAATTGAAATGGCGTTTAAAGTTTCATTACCACTTTGAATTATAATTTCTTGAGAAGCTGGGTTTGGATAGATGCTCAAACTTAAACTCTCAATATTTTCGACTTTTACTGTTTGTAGTGTTATAACTGAAATTGTATTTGAAAATTCGGAAACTCCATGTTCATTTTGACTTTTTAACTTATACGAATAAGTGGTTTCGGGTAATAATCCATCAATAATTTTCGATGTACCAGTAACTGATAATCCTTCATAAGTTGGCAAAAAAGTACTAAAATTATCATTAGAAACATACAATAAATATCCATCCGCTCCGCTTACTTCATTCCAATTTGCTGTGAAACCAAGATATGTAATGTCAGTCGCATTTAAAGCTACAGGAATGGCTAAATCGGCAAGCGAAATGTCTATTATTGAATCAGAAACTAGGGACACTGTGCCTGATTGGGTTAAATAACCAGTTTTCGAGATTTGATATTGATAGTTTCCTCCAATTAAACCTGAAACACTGTATGTGCCTGCGGGGTAAGATGCACTATTAAGTTTAAGCGTAGCGTCAATAATTGGATCTCCAACTAAATTAGAAACATTAAATGATAAGGAATAAGTTGGGACAACAGCTTTACGCAACATAAAGCCTTCGCTACCAACAATATAACCTGTGCCATCGGAAGAGAAGCAGATACTTTGTAAGTCTCGCGTAGTTCCGCTTGCTACCTGGAACCATGTTTCTCCTGCATCAATTGTCTTTCCAATATATCCTGCATCAGCAACAAAATATCCAGTGGTATCGTTTATAAAAACAAGTTCGTTAATTCCAAAAGAGCAATTATGCTTCTGATTTACTGTACCTCCACCATCGGTATTTTTATAACCTCTTCCCCAGTGATTACATAGAAAGCCATATTGTGAATCAAAAAAATACAAAGAATAAATCGACTGAGCCATTTCAAACTCATTCCAACTAGACCCGCCATTATTGCTAGAAAAAAACTTTAGCATAGATCCCGATAAAATTGTATCAGAACTAAAGAATTGTAATGAATAACTTCTATTAGTAGGTGCAGTAATAGTCCAGTTATCTCCACCATTTGTTGTTTTATAAACTCCATTTATGCCTCCTACGTAACCGATTAAATTATCAACCATCTCAATACAGTATCCTTCGGTCGAAGTATAGCCATTATTACTTAATCCCCAATTTGCTCCTGCATCGCTTGTTTTATAAATCTCGTTGTTATCCCCAATAATAAAACCAGTAGATGGAGAAATAAAGTTAATGTCTCGAAGATTGTTTGTTGTGCCGATATTTTCCATTTCCCAAGTAACGGCAGCATCCATTGTTTTCATTACAATGCCATTCTCGCCAACAGCATAACCCGTATTGTCGTCCGTAAAAGTTACTCTATTTAATGCCCCGTTTATCTGACCAATATGTATTGTATTCCAATCTGTCCCGTTTGTTGAGCTTAAAATAAGTCCATTTTTCCCAAAAGCATATAATACTCCCGAAGGTGATATTTCCACCCCATTGATTTGGACTGAAATATTATTATAAACTATATTCCAGCTGTCACCATAGTTATTTGTCATGTAAATTCTATCGTAACCTGAACCCCAACAAAAACCAGTACTATCGTTTATAAACTTCATCCTTTTTATACCAATATTCAAGCCTGTAGCCGCATCTGTCCAACTTGCCCCCTGGTCAGTTGTACGAAGCATTCTAGGGATAGATCCATTCAATTTTGATATATACCCATTATCTGATGAGGGGAACTCAATATCAGAAATATAATCATTGTTTGATAATGCCCAGGTATTACCTCCGTCTATTGTTTTTTGAAAGAAGTTTGAACTATTTGAAGCTAAAAAACCGGTGTCGTTATTAATGAAATATATGTCATAGATATCATTATAACCATTCATTTGAGTTACATCCCATGTTTCTCCTCTATCACTTGTCTTATAATATTTACTACCACCTGCTAACCAACCCACAGAATCGGAAAGAAAAAACATATTGTTTATACGACTCCCTTCTGATGCCGGTATTTCAACCCAAGAAATTCCCCCATCGATTGTTCTTAGAAACTTACTTAAGTGACTGCCATGGCTGCCATGCATATATCCGAGCGTGTCATTTCTGAAAATAATTTGTTTTAAGTCTAAAACCACTCCAATATCTTGAGCAGTCCAAGAAGTTCCACCGTCGGTTGTTTTAAGATATGCACCTCCGCTACCAACGGCATATCCGATATTACTATCAACAAATGCCATGGAGAAAATTTCGGAATTATAACTGGCATTACCAATTTCCGACCATCCATCATTAACTGGTGTTTGTGCCGCCACTCTTGTTACTAAAAAGAGAAATGATAATAAGAGTAAATAATTAAAATATGTTTTCATTGTTTTATGTTTTTATAATTGAACTTTAAATATTTAAGCTTAAATTTTAATAAATTCTGCCCTCGCCAAAAAGCGAGGGCAAAATAAATACTACTACTAAATTAAAAACTAAACTCTTTTCTATTCTCAATGATTTTTGCCAAGTGAGGCAAAGCTAAATTAAGTCTAACTCAAGTCTCACCATTTGCAAAAATTAATTTTTCACACAACGAACAGAATATCCATATTCCTTTTCTCTGAGAAGACCTATGTAAATATTAGATTGGTAGTCTATATTAACCATAGCCCCTTCGCCATCTTGAGCTTGAGAGGTTGTCCACCAATTTCCATTGCTACCAGCATCGACAAAAGAGCCACTCACTGGGTTACGCATTCCACCAGGAAGGGCTGTAAAGCCTGTGCTATTATCTGCCACATCATAATTCCAATGTTCATCACCTGCTTCCATTAAATTGCTGGTTGCTCCTGCAAAATCTTTTAACTCTTGCCATTCAGCACTACTAGGCAAATGCCAACCATTAGGACATATACCCTGTATTCCACTTGGGTTTCCATTATCATAGCTTGTTCCACCATCCATTGCTGCAGCCCAGTTGTATAAAGCACCGTAAGTATTATAATTGGCAGTTGCTTTGGCTGCGGCTACATCGTCCCCAACATAATCATAAACATAATAATAAGGATTAACATCCGAGTTATAAGAAGGAGTAACCTCTGGCAAATATTTCAAGTTTTCTGCCATCCAAACTTGGTCTCCGATTTGTACAGTTTGGTAAACATTAAAATCGCGAAGATCTGTAAATGGCTGACCTGCTACGAAGACAGGTTCATTAAAAGAAATGCTGTCTATATCAACTATTTGATGTTGTCCAATAATGTTTCCAGATTGCATAATATACATAGTTTCGTTCTGTGCTTGCAATAAAACTACTGAAAAGAGTAATCCTACTATTATTACTAAAAGTTTTTTCATTGTTTTGTCCTCCTTTTATTGTTTAATAATTTTTACTGTTTTAATTTCTGTTTCGTTGCTAAAACGACAAATGTACATTCCTGCTGGGAGTGAACTTACATCAAAAGATATAATTCCGGATTCCGTAATTTGCTTAGTTTGTAACATTTTCCCTTCAAGACTAAAAATGCTTACTGTACTATTTAAGCTTTTTACTCCAGACAAGTCAATATTCAAAATATCATTTACTGGATTAGGAAATGAATTTATCTCGAATACTGTCTGTTCTGTTTCAAAAACACCAGTATAATCATCAAAACTCAAATAACGCAGGTTGGCTATCTCATAGGTAATCGAAGTTCCACCAATTTGGTTTACTGTAACATTTTCATCTTCAAATGTTAATTTTCTGATGTTACTTAGAGCGTAAGATGATTGTTCTCCACCTGACTCTACCACATACATTGTTTGTGCCTGCAAACCTGTTATTCCAAGACCTAACACGATTACTACACTTAATATTAATTGCTTGTTTTTCATTCTTTGTTCTCCTTTTTGATTTCTCAGTTAATACTTACTTTCGATATCACCACAGCACTTAATCCTTTAAGCAACGAATAGAAAGACCATTCTCTTTACCTCCTGCGTAATGGAATAATTCATACTCGTCATAATCCAAACCCCTGTATTGAGCAAAGGTAGATGGACTAGTCTCAGCTTTGGAACTCCACCAAGAGCCGCCAGATCCAAGAGTGCCAAACCCTCCAGGAGGAACACAGCGACCACCCGGAAGTGCAGTGAAACCAGATTTGTTGATAAATTCAGCATATATTGGATTTCCAGTAGCACCCGCAACTGTTGAAGATGACCAATTTGTTGTTTCAGCTAAAGATATTGCAATTTTATTGTCAGTAATTGACCCATCATAGTTGTAACCATTTGCTATAAGATAACTCTCCATTTGGGTCCATTCAGATGAACTTGGCAAATGCCAACCAGTAGGACAAATACCTTGTACTCCGCTAGGATTTGCATCGCTGCTAGCTTCACCTTTCATTGCAGCTGACCAATTGTACAAAACCCCATAAGTATCATAATTCTCAGTTGCTTTAGCTTCGGTTATATCGGTTCCATTATAACCATAAACATAATAATATGGGTATCCATCTGAACTGGTAGCAGATCCCACGAGTCCTTCGGATCCTGCCTCTGGCAAATATTTTAAATTCTCAGCCATCCAAACTTGAGTGCCAATAGCTATAGTTTGATAAACATTATTATCACGACTATCCGTAAAAGAACCAGCTGCTGGATTATAAAAAATAACACTATCAACATTGGAAATATAATAATAATCAATAACATTTCCAGATTTCATAATATACATTTCTGTGCTCTGTGCTTGCAATAAGACTACTGAAAAAAGTAATCCTACTAATATTAGTAAAAGTTTTTTCATTGTTTTGTCCTCCTTTATTGTTTAATTATTTTTACTGTTTTAGCTTCTGTTTCGTTGCTATAACGACAAATGTACATTCCTGCTGGGAGTGAACTTACATCAAAATATATAATTCTTGCTTCCGAAATCTGTTTGGTTTGCAACAATTTCCCCTCAAGACTAAAAATGCTTACTGTACTATTTAGGTTTTTAGCTCCAGACAAGTCAATATTCAAAATGTCATTTACTGGATTAGGAAATGAATTTAGTTCGAATGTTGTTTGTTCTGTTTCAAAAACACCAGTATAATCATCAAAACTCAAATAACGCAGGTTGGCTACCTCATAGGTAATCGAAGTCCCCCCAATTTGGTTTACTGTAACATTTTCATCTTCAAATGTTAATTTTCTGATGTTACTTAGAGCGTAAGATGTTTGTTCTCCACCTGACTCTACCACATACATTGTTTGTGCCTGCAAACCTGTTAGTCCTATACCCAACAAGATTGCTACACTTAATATTAGTTTTTTGTTTTTCATTTTTTATTCTCCTTTTTTAATTTTAATTATTTTATAAAATCAGTACTCGGTATGCTTATTCAAAAACACATTAATTAATCTCTTACACAACGAACAGACAGACCTCTCGCCTTAGGTGCATTGTTGCTATCAAAAACTGCGAAATTGGAGTATATACCACGATTTAAAGCCAAATTGGTGTCAACACTTGTAGCACTCCACCAGTAAGCGGATGCCCCAATGACGCTGAATGTTCCACCATTAACACGATAGCCACCTGGAAGGGCAGTAAAGCCAGATTTGTTTCTATATTCAGGAAAATCTGTGTTTCCTGGAGCACCAATTACTTCGGAAGGATTCCAATTTATAGTTGCTGCTAGAGATTTTGCATATTTATTGTCGGTTATAGTACCATCATAATTATATCCATTGGCTGTAAGATATTCTTCCATTTCTACTAATTCTGCTTGGCTTGGTAAATGCCAACCTGAAGGACAAATGCCTTGCACACCACTTGGATTTGCATTACTACTAGCTTCACCAGCCATTGCTGCATTCCAACTGTATAAAACACCATAAGTGTTATAATTGTCAGTTGCTTTAGCTTCAGTTACATCGGTACCATCATAATCATAAACATAATAATACGGTTCGCTTGTAAAACCGGGTATTTCAGAACCAGTTGCTGGGCCTACAACACTTGGCAAATATTTTAAATTCTCTGCCATCCAAACTTGATCACCAATCTGAACTACTTCATAAACATTGTCATCACGACTGTCAGTAAAAGGTTCTACTGGGTCTGGGTCTGGTATTGTGTCTGGGATTATCACTGGTTGATAAAAAATAACGCTATCAACATCTGTTGGTAGAATTGCTTGCTGATTGACAATAACACCATTTTTCATAAAATAAATGGTATCATTCTGTGCTTGTAATAAGACTACCGAAAAGAATAATCCTATTGTTAGTACTAAAAGTTTTTTCATTGTTTTTCCTCCTTTATTGTTTAATTTTTAAAAAACAAACCGGAGTATAGAAATCCCGGTTTGTTAATCCCTCGCCCCTTATGGAGCACTAAACCGTTTTGTCTTTTCTCTCAAACAAATTGGGTATAATTTTAAATGTATAATTCTTCTCAATATGCTGTTATATATATTAACGTAAAAATACAGCGAAAAATATAATTTCACAATTCGTGAATCCACTCGATTTATATAGGGAAATTCCCCTAGGCTTATCAAATAATAAATCATGTAGAATTGATGAAAATATTTTGTTGTTTTTCGAGACGCAAAATTAAGCTAATAGCTTGCTCACTTCGATAAAAACTCAGTGCAGCGCTTTGCAAATTTTTCAACAATGAAAAACAGCAAAAGAGTAAGTCAAAATGACTGATTTATTGTTTGACAATCCTCTAGTGATTATCAAAGTCAAAGTATTAAAAAAGGGAAGTATCTGAATATTTTAGGGTTTTCTGAGCTAAAACCAATACATGTATTATTTTAGATTTGTAACTGCCCAAGCAACAAGTTGCATCGTGTTTCTCAAGCCTAGCTTTTTGATAGCATTATTTTTATGTGCTTCCACGGTACGTTCTGAAATAAACAATTGACTACCAATTTCTCTAAAAGAGAGTCCATCAGCCAATAAAATTGCAATCTCTTTTTCGCGGGCTGATAGTTCAGCTGTATCAAGATGGTTGATCAAAGCGTTTTGAAGACTTTGTGAGATCTCGGAACTGAAATACTTTTTACCTGAAGCTACCCTTAGTATTGCTTCACAAAGCTCAGTTTTCTCAACATCTTTAGGAAGAAATCCCTTGACTCCAGCTTTTACCGCACCAATCAAATGCCTATCATCTGTATTCCCGGAAATTATTAAAATTGGCAATTTTGGATGCGAAATCTTCAGTCTTTCCGCAAGCTTAATTCCATCAATATCAGGCAAACCAATATCTAGCAAGAGAACATCAGGTAAATCTTTCTCAAGAGATTTAAGTACAGACATCGCATCAGGAAACAAAGCTTTTACTTCTATATCTGGCACTCCTATTAAAAAAGCAGCTATTCCTTCTCTTACTATCTCATGATCATCTACTATATAAATTGCGATTTTTGACATTCTATTTATTTTTTTACTGGCACTGACAATGCAAATTCTGTACCTTTTCCGAACTCACTCTTGACGTTAATTTTAATATTACAACGATCAGCCATTTCCTTAACCAAAATCAATCCTAAACCAGCTCCTTTTTCCTTTGAATTACCTATTGTTTTTGTATCGGCATCAATCCGGAAAAGCTTATTTATGTCTTGTTGTTTAATGCCTATTCCATTATCCTGTATCAATACAATGTTTCTATTATTCTCATGATATAGATTTATTGCTATTTTCCCTCCTTTAGGAGTAAACTTAATTGCATTTGAAACAATATTTCGCACAATAGTAAGCAACATATTCTCATCTACATAAGCTTTAGGAAGCTCGCAAATGTTTACGTTTAGCTCTATATCTTTCGAGTCGCAATCATCTTTTACGAGCTTAACAATTTTATTAACTATCTCGGATAGATGAACTTCTTTAAGGTCTAATTCTTTATTTGAACTTAAAAGAGCAGCCCAATTAAGCAATCCTTTAAGCAGTTCACTTAATTGCTCCGAAGAATTACGCAATAACTTGATATACTTCTTAATATCACCTTCTGACATTTCACTAAATGACTCATCCAAAGAACTTGTAATTGCTTTAAACCCTGAAAGCGGGTTTTTTATATCGTGGGAAACTATTGCAAAAAACTTATTTTTTGTTGCATTAAGTAAGTTCAGCTCCATATTCTTACTTTCAAGGTCTTTGTTTAAACGTGATTTAAATTTATTCTGACGAATTAGAATTATTGCAATTACAAAACCCATAACTATAACAATAAAAAAACCCAAAATAAGTATTCGCCCTTTGTTTATCTGAATATCTGCAAGTTTGTTTTCAGTCTGTAATAGTTTTACTTGTTGAGCAATCTTTTCAGTTTCATATTTTGTTTGCATTTCAGATATTGCTTGTGCCATATCTTGATTAAAGATAGTATCATTTGCAGCGGCATATTTAATTTGTGTGGAAAACGCTTTTTGATAATCGCCAATTCCGGCATAAGCATCTGCCAAACTCTTATAGCCGAATCGTAAATGAGGATAACTGTAGTTTTTCTCTGCAATTGACAAGCCTCGTTTCTCGTATTCAATAGCTTTTTCATATTCTCCTATTGAATAATAAAGTGTACCAATATTTATCAAAGTGTAGGCGAGTTTATTTTCATTTCCTAGTTCTTCTTGAATTTCGAGAGATTTCATTATTAATTCAAAACACTTTTCAAAATTTCCATTTTTGTAGTAAATTCCTGCCTTGTTATTAAGAATATCCGACATTGCATCTTTGTCATTATGTTCTTCAAATATATTTTGTGCCTTTTCATAATAAAATAAAGCAGAATCAACTTTTTGAAGGTCGTCATAGGTTATGGCAATATTATTATAACAGTCGGCGGTTCCAAGTGCATCTCTAAGCTCGAGATATTTTTGTTCTGCCAAAAGATAATACTCCAAAGCTTTATTAAAATTTGCACTCCGGTAAAAATCAATCCCAATATTGTTTAGCAATTTTGCTTCTAATAAAATATTCTCATTTTTTTCAGCGTGTTTTAAGCCAAGGAAATCATATTTTAACGCATTATCATATTGCCCCGAAGATCTAAATACACTGCCAGAAAAGAGACATATTTTAATGTAAGTATCTTCATTTGTAATTACATTTAGCAATAAATGTAATTCGTCCAGTGGTTTTGAAATATCAATAGTTGATTCCTCATAACGAATTTTGCAAATTTCCAATTTCCAAAGAGCAATTTTATTCAGATCTGTCGAAGAGTTAACTAATTGCTCCAGACTATCAACCTGAGTATTGCTTGCCTTACAAACACTTAAAAAAGATATAAGAACCAATATTATTATTGTTTTTTTCATATAAAAAGTATGTAGAAAAAATTTTCACTAATATACAACAAAATTCCCTTACAATCATTAGAATTCGCAGGCGTAATTAAAGTTTTTGAGAATATGTTAAATTGTTTTTGTATTAAACTTTATATAAATTACTTCCTGCTTAGACATTGTTACTGAATTAAACGATTAATTGTTCTATTGTATTATTGTGATACCTTGATTCTGTGATCCAGTGATTCTGTATCATCACATTAACTAATCTGCACATTTGTTTTTGAAAGTCTTGATAAAATTCAATATGTCGAATATGTTTTTAAAATATAAAAATTCGACCAACAAAGATACCTGCACATACGCAAAAAATATTACAAGCAATAGATATAGCTAACGATTGATAGCAAAGGCTTAAAGGATAATAAATATTTTTAATATGCGTATTAATATTCGAAGATATAACCCAAAAATACCATTAAAAAAAAGTGCTCCAAATAAATTTAGGAGCACTTTTTAAAAATTATGAAAGCTTTATTGCAATTATTATTCAGCTTTAAAAGGGTTTTTTAATCCTGATTTCCCTGATTTTTCTTCTTTTAGTTTAATAACTTTTTGCATATTGTTGGTTGGAAACATTGCTTTTTCTTTAGGTTGTCCATAAAGATCGGGGTGAATATATGTTCCTTTTTGACGTTTTTCAACTTCGACAGCTTTTGCATTAGGATATTTTTGTACGTATGCATCGTTTCTTTCTGCATATACGGTCCAAGAAACTTCCATATTTGGATTCCCTCCAGCAATTTTAAATTGTCCATTATTAATTTTTTCTTTAATGTAGAGATTAACTGCTGCTCCAATTGGAGTAAGATTGTATGAGAAGTTTGTATTAATACTTTCAAAATATTCTGGTAAATCAACTATTGCTTCTCCGTTTTGGTCTAAAACAATATTTCCTCTATATAAATTTAGTACTTCGGGAGACTCCATACAATAGTGTTTAAGCATTTTATTTGCGGGATCACTAGGATGATCGATAATAAAAGATTTAGTACCAGAGCTTGCAAAATCTCCATCTGAATATACCCCGAATCCACCACTTGTAGTTTTTCCATAAACACCTACATATCCTTCACCACCGACTCCTATATTATTGTCTATTATTCCTGTACTTTCGTTTAGTCCAAATACTGCGTATCCTCCACCATCAGTAGTTTGACCCCAAACTCCAGTAATTCCGTCTCCCATAACGCCTATACCTGAGCCAGTACCACTTAGTGCATAATTAAGGCCTGAAACTCCATAAAAATCGCTATCATCAGTTTGACCTTGCACTCCAATACCTTTTTGAGTCATTCCATAAACGCCAAATCCAGGATCATTAACTACAGCTTCACCTACTACTCCGGCATAACCTTGTCCTTTAACGCCATAGCCTCCGTTTATGCGTGAATTATATCCAAATAATCCTGAAACACCAAAAGAACCAGGGTTAGTAATAGCTCCATATACGCCAACTCCATTTCCTGTTCCTTCATAATATCCAGCAACTCCACCTGCACCTAATCCACCAACACCAGCGTCATAGTTACTAAGGCTTGAGCCTTGAATAGCGTTGTTTTGATTAGTTAGTCCAGAGGTTGTCGCTAAAATAGCAACGCCAGTACTTGTGTTTTCTGCACCGATTGCCCATGTCCCAACTTTTTCAGAATATGCTTCTAATGCACCATCTGATGTACCTCCTGTTGGCAGTGTTATTTCAACAGCACCACTATTTGCAGTAACGGTGCGTCCAACACCTGCTCCACCACAATTATAAGCTTCGTCTAATGTTGTGCATGTAGGAACTGCACCGCCTGCACCAACCATTACCCATTCTGTTCCGTTCCAATAGTAAAAACCAGCGTCTAGAGCTCCGCTTGCATTAAAAACAAGCAAACCTGTAGCAGGTCCATTAACAGGAGTTATCCCGTTTGTAACAGCTATCAATTGAACTCTAGGAATCAGCAACCCCTTATCAATAGCAGTCATATCTAACAATGCAGAACTATGCGGACTTGTTGTTCCAATTCCAACATTATCTTGTGCAAGCAAAGCTCCAAAAGCAAATATCATTGCTATCCCTGTAATTAAAATCTTTTTAGTCATATTCATTTGATTTATTTGATTGATTTATTTGATTAATGTTACTATTCCAACAAAACGTTGCGATATTTCATCTACTTCTACAATATAAACATAAGAACCAGTAGGTAAAAGTTTTCCATTATAAGTTCCATCCCATGGATCTGAGCCTAGGTTCCCAGAATAAATTTCTTGTCCCCATCGGTTAAACACATTAACAGAGTGACTTGCAAAAGAATGAATATTTTCGATTATCCATTCGTCATTTATTCCATCTCCATTTGGCGTAAACGCATTAGGTATATTTAAGCAATTATTATTTCCATTTTCGATAATAATATCGTCAACTTCAATTGTACAACCATTATAATCGACTACAGTAACGGTATAATTTCCTTCAATAAGGTTCGGAATAATATTAGATTCTGTGGAACTATCCTCTCCCCACTCTAGCATATAAGGTGCTGTTCCACCATTTATACTAAATTCAACATGTCCATCTTTTCCTCCTATGCAAATAGGATTATAAGTTATATAATGTGCATAAATGTCTGATGGAAAGACTTGAATATCTATTGTGCCTATTCCACCGCAATTGCCTGAAAACTCATAGTTTATCTGATGTATTCCTACTCCGGCTTGTGCTAGGTCAAATTTCCCATTTGATGACATTCCTGCTCCCGACCACGTACCACCAGCGCTTGCGGCAGTTAATTGAACAGTAATATAATCAAAACAAAATGGACCTGCTGGGCTTATATTTACATTTGGACTTGTAGCAACATTTATTGCAATATTATCTGTACCTGTGCAACCTGCTATAGTTAGAGCATAAGTAATATTATTTTCTCCAATGCTTGCAGACGCTGGACTAAATGTTCCTGCTGAATTATTGGTAATTCCTGTTCCTGTCCAACTACCACCAGCAGGTGTGGCTGTTAAATCCATTGCTATATCGGTACTGCAAAAATCGCCTGGATTTGTGATTGTAACAATAGGACTTGGATTTACGGTTATATTAATTTGATCAGTGTCTGCACATACTCCTGTTCCAACATTATAAGTAATAGTATGTGTTCCTGCTCCTGCTGTTATGGTGTTAAATGTCCCAGTTGTTGGATTTGTAATTCCATTCCCCGTCCAAGTACCTCCGTTTGTTGCTGCGGAAAGAGTTATTACTCCATCATTTGAGCATAGAATTCCAGGATTTGTAATTGTCGGATTAGGAGTTTCAAATACGCTTATTATAGCGTTATCTGTTCCTACACAACCAGCATTAGAGAGAGTATAAGTAATATTATTTTCTCCGATAATTGCCTCGGCAGGATTGAATGTCCCTGCATTCGCATTAGTAATTCCTGTTCCAGTCCAAGCTCCACCAAGAGGTGTCGCAGTTAAATCTACTGCTGCATCTGTACTACAAAAATCGCCAGAACTTGTGATTGTTGCAATAGGAGTTGCATTTACGGTAATATCGATTTGCCCAGTTCCTGCACATGCTCCAGTTCCAACATTATAAATTATAGTATGTGTTCCTGCTCCAGCAGTTGATGGGTCAAAAGTTCCGTTTGTTGGATTTGTAATACCATTTCCACTCCAAGTACCTCCGCTTGTTGCAGCGGTAAGATTAATTTGATCATCATTTGAGCATAATGTTCCCGGGTTTGAAGTTATAGTGGCATTAGGAGTATCGAATACATTTATTATAACATTATCTGTACCCGCACATCCTGTAAGAGTTACTTGGTAAGAAATATCATTCGCTCCAATATTTGCTGTTGATGGCTTAAATGTTCCAGCTGCTGGGTTAGTAATACCATTCCCAGACCAAATTCCACCAGCAGGTGTCGCAGTTAAATTCATTGCTACATCGGTACTGCAGAAATCGCCAGGATCTGTAATTGTAACTATAGGACTTGGATTTACGGTAATATCTATTTGCCCAGTACCTGCACAGGTTCCTGTTCCAACATTATACGTTATAGTATGTGTTCCTACTCCAGCAGATGTTGGGTCAAAAGTACCGTTTGTTGGATTCGTAATTCCTGTTCCGCTCCAAGTTCCTCCGTTTGTTGCTGCGGTAAGATTTATTGCTGCATCATTAG
>JAQVPT010000190.1 GCA_028701945.1 Bacteroidales bacterium | reverse complement strand
TATCCCAGAGCAAAATATTGAAGGATATATCGATAGTGATACTTTAATAGTTGGTTGGGGAAGTACTTACGGACATATTACTTGTACTGTAAATGAAATGAAAGAAGAGGGTATTAAACTTGCACACGCTCATTTTAATTACATAAATCCGTTACCAAAGAATACTGCTGATATTTTTAAAAAATATAAAAACATTATTGTTTGTGAGTTAAATCGTGGGCAATTCGCTGGTTATTTAAGAATGAAATTACCTGATTTTAAATATAAACAAATCAATAAAATCCAGGGATTGCCATTTACAGTTGCAGAGTTAAAAGATCAGATTAAAAATCATTTAGACATTAAATAATATGGAAACAAATAAATATACACCTAAAGATTTTAAAAGCCCGCAAGAAGTTAGATGGTGTCCGGGTTGCGGTGATTTTATGGTTTTAGCATCAGTGCAAAGAGCAATGGCAGAATTAGGTCATAATAAAGAGGATTATGCAGTTATTTCTGGTATCGGTTGTAGCTCGCGATTTCCGTACTACATGAATACTTATGGTTTTCATGGAATACATGGACGTGCTGCTTTATTGGCCTCGGGTGCTAAAGTTGCAAATCCTAAATTAAGTGTTTGGCAAATTACTGGCGATGGTGACGCACTTGCAATTGGTGGTAATCATTTTATTCATGAGATTAGACGTAATGTCGATTTGAATGTTTTGTTGTTTAATAATCAAATATACGGTTTGACAAAAGGACAGTATTCACCGACTTCTACTAAAGGACAAAAATCCATTACATCGCCATTTGGAACAATCGAAATTCCTTTTAATCCAGGGCAATTGACAATTGGGGCAGGAGGTAGGTTTTTTGCTCGTACCATTGATGTTAATGTAAAAGAATCTGTCGAGATATTTAAACAAGCCGATGGTTTTAGAGGCACTTCAATAATAGAAATTCTACAAAATTGCGTTATTTTTAATAATGGAGCACATTCTGCAATTACCGACAAAGAAACTCGTGAAGATAATCAATTGTGGGTTGAACACGGTAAACCCATGATATTTGGTAAGGAACGTAATAAGGGTATTATCCTTGATGGATTTAAACTTAAAGTCGCCGAAATTGGCAAAAATGGAATTACTGAAGATGATATATTAGTGCACGACATGCACGAAGAAGATACAACTATCCATAATTCCTTAGTTAAAATGCAATTGCCAGAATTTCCAGTTGTATTTGGCATTATTAGAGCTGTTGATGACGATACTTACGATAATCTTCTTGTTGAACAAATTAACGAAGTGAAGAAAAAAAGTAAAATCAAATGTATGGACGATTTATTTAATAGTGGTTCAACTTGGGTAGTGTAAAAAACGGGTGGTCGGTTTACTCCTTTCAGTCGTGAGCTCTTAGCAGAGCTACTCGGTTATCGGGTTTATAGTAATGAAGACACCGATTCCCGTTTAAGACATCAATACCTCAAACCCCAAAAGTATGGGCGTTCTTCTTTTCTGCATTCATAGATATAATCTTTAATTAACTGATTATATTCAGCACCTGTAATATTTTTAACACGTTTTTTATGTTCGGGTTTTTCAATTATGCGATCAGCCTCTACAGCAATTATGGTATCTGCTCTTATAACCTTAGCGCCATTATTTATGTTTATTTCCAATATCACGCCAGGTAAACCTCCATAATGTTCAGGTCCAAAATTTAAAGGCCAATCTAAAGCAAACCATGCAACTATATTATTATTTTTTAAAGTATCAGTGTATTGTGCATTCATGCAAATATGCCCAGCAATTTCTTTTAAATCGTTAAGAACTCGCCATTGCGGATATTTAATACTGTCTTCAATTACATAGAGCTTATTGAACATTCGAATTACATCGTAGGTTTTGTTTTGTTCAAAATTTCTGTATATAAAGTATTCCGAAGACCGCCACGATTCTCCAACATATTCCGATTGATCTTCTGCATCTTCAAATCTGTAAGAGTTAGAATCATACATTAGTACCGCCTTCTCCTCGTATTCTGGTAGATTTCCCCAAACATAATCGTAATGTTCACGCTTGCTCTGGCTGATATAGTCAATCGCAGCCATTTTTTTTGTCCATTTATGTTTAATTATGTAATTAATATTGCCATTTTCGGGCTGTGCACATATTATTCCTGCAACGAACAAAGAAAATATTAGGCTAATTATTGTAAATTTCATCTATGTAATTTTAAATTATGTTTTAATAATATCTATTTTTCTCCATTTTTGTTTCAAATCCTTTAAGATTATATGCTACACTAATCATGAAATACCTTGCCAATGTTGGAGCAATTGTATATTGTGTGTAATTTTCAGATGCAACTTGATACAGATATTGTTTTTGATTTAATAAGTCAAAACCAGCTAAACGCATCTCAAATCTATTTTTCTCTCCTAGCACTTGACGGACTGATAAATTTGTAATCAAAAGATCTTCACTATAGTCGAGTTTGTTGCTTTCATAATTGTCCCAATCCAAGTTTCCTTCAATAAATGTCTTTTTAAATATTTGCCATTTAAAACTACCAGACGTACTATAACTAATTATTTTTTGATTTTGGGTAGTCTGAATAGAGTAGTCAACAGTGTTTTGCGATGCACTGCCTCCAAGATTAAAACTAAGTTTAGATCCTAATGTAAGATTAAGTCCCAAACGTCCTCTATAATAATCTGAATTAGTAATATTTTCGATTCCATTTATAAAAACTGGACTATTAGAAAAACTGATATTCCCCGAAATATTAAAAGTTAAAAAGGTTTTTACAATTGGCAGGCTTCCCCAAAAATAAGCATAAGAATTTTGACCTCCTTCGACATTCTCTGGTTTAGAAGTCGTAACATATCCCACGCCTTCATTAAAAACGGTATTTTGATTATAAACAATTGAAGTTTCCTTTATATTGGTACCAGCATGTACCGAAAGACTTGAAAATGAAGACTGATTCCAATAATGGACACCTCCACTTATACTGTGGTAGATTTCAGGTGTGAGAGCTAAATTCCCTTCAACCTTATATAAAGGATTACTATTGTCTGTAATTGGCTGTAACTGACTCATTGTCGGTTCATCTATTTCATAAGAGTAGTTTAGGCTCAACCTCATATTATTTGGTAACTGCCAGTCTGAACTAAAATATGGTACGAAATTATTGTAAGATTTTGGCACAAGATTACTATATGCATCTGATTCTTGTAGCAGAGCATATCGTCCTTTCATATCAATTATTTGATAAGCACCACCAAGATTTATATTTAATCCTTCCCAAGCATAAGTAAAACTTGATCCAAGACGATTGTATAAAACATTATGAATGTAAAAATTCGTCATTGAGTTGACTAATGTATTATTTAATAAACCGTCTTTTACTATTTTTCCAGATTCCGTTTCATTTGATGATATATTATAAAATCCCATTAAAGAGAATCTTTTACTTAAAGGCTCCACATACATTAAACTTGACTTGTATGATTTTACAGTACTTGTATTATCATATAGATATGTAAGTTGTTCTGTTGGAGTAAGTGCCAAAAAATACTCATTAATATTGTCTGTTAAACGTGCTGAATTATTATTGCTAATATCCGCAGCTCCACTAACTGAAAAGCTCCGTCCTTTTTTCTTAAATTTATGATTATAAAGACTAAGAATATTTACCGAATAGGCATCAACATCAGAACTTTCTTGAAAAGAGTTTAAATTAATATCAGAAGGTGAAGGAGCATCTGATCGAAATAATTGTTCTTGAATATTTTCCAAAGCACTACCCGACAATCGTGAATTTACTCTAAATATTAATGTATTGCTTGAATCAAATTCTATTTCAAATCTTGACGAGATGCTATGCGAATTATTCAGTCGGTCATTCTTAGTAGTATCATATCTAAAAAATGAAGTGTCGGTTAAAAATGTTTGTCGTTTTGTAAATTGGTCGTAGAAAAGGTCCGACCGGCTAAACATATATGATAAATTGAATTTAATTTTATCTTTAAAATAGTTGTAATTAGCTCCGCCTCCATAGTTTTCGGAGAATCCTTTTCCCGAATAATTGCTCCCAAACGATGTAGAATAATGCCCTGATCTCCTAGCATTAAATCCAAAATCGCCATTATCATAATCAGAATAGGCTGAGCTACCTTTAAACTCTTGATAGTCTTCCCAGTTAACTCCAGTTGAATTTAGATTGTTTCCATAAGCAAGAAAAGACAATTGCGATGTTTCATTAAAACGATTAAAACTTCCTCGACCTGCCCAGCGTTCCTCTGTCCCTGCAGCGGCAGAAGCTTTGCCAAAATATCCTTTTTTATATTCTTCTTTTAGTTCAAGATTCATGGCTTTATTATCAGACCCATCTTTAATTCCAGTTAGTCTTTCTTGTTCTGATTGGTCGTTATAAACTTGCACTTTTGAAATTGCCTCTGCATCCAGATTTTTTGTAACACTTTTGGGGTCATCACCAAAAAAAGTTTTGCCGTCCACATAAACGCGACCAATATTTTTACCCATTGTAGTAATACCTCCCGATTCATCAACTTCGATACCTGGCAGACGTTTAAGAAGATCTTCAACTGACGAACCTGGCGGGACTTTAAAAAGTCTAGCATCATACTCAACTGTGTCCCCGTGTATAAATAATGGAGCTTGAGCTGACTTTATTACAACCTCCATTAATATTTCGGCTATTGGTTCGACTATAATATTACCAAAATCATAGTCGTCTTTACTAATAATGGGAATCTGTTTTTGGATAGGCATATATCCAACATGTGATATTTTTAATAAATAACCTCGGTTTTTTGTAGAGCGGAAAACAAATCTACCATCTGAATCGCTCGTAGTATAATTAATTAGAGTAGAGTCCGTGCTCGTTAGTAACATAACCGTAGCAGCAGGTACAGTCTCTCCCAAACTGTCTATTATTCGCCCTTTTACGTTAATGTTTGATGGCGTTTGCGAAAAAACCATATAGGAAGAAAGTACAAAAAAAAGTATAGCGAGTGGTTTTTTGAATTTATTCATGTAGATGATTTTTTTAACAAAATTAAAGTACATAAGTAACGAAAAAACATGTATGTTTTATTGTTATATCTTAATAAATTCTTAATGTTTTCTTTATACAAGATTGTTAATAGGATAGGGGATTATGCTTTTTTGCAAAACCTCAGAGAGTTTTAACGCCGAGCTATCTTCCTCTTTCCTTGCGATCTTTCCTTTGCGGTTCTCAGCGTTTTCATTTTTCCTTTCGTTCATTTCGACTACAATAAATGCAACGCCTTGTGGTTATTTTTTTCCCTTGCGTTCCTTGCGGTTTCCTTTTTCTTTGCGGTTCTCTGCGTTTTCATTTTTCCTTTTGTTCATTTCGACTACAATCAGTGCAACGCCTTGTGGCTATTTTTTTCCCTTGCGTTACTTGCGTTTTCATTTTTCCTTTCGTTCATTTCGACTACAATAAATGCAACGCCTTGTGGTTGTTTTTTTTTAACACACCATGTCAAATTAATTAATCTTTTCAGCCGATTAACTTATATGTAACTATCTAAAAATTAACGATATGTAATATAATATTGAACAATTGATTTAAATTGCTGGTATATTCTAATAAAGAATTATTTTTGTAAAAAAAACTGTGTACAGAACGGCGGTATTAGATAATGGAATTAGGATAGTTCATAAATCTGTAGATTCGGATGTAGGTCATTGTGGTTTGATTATAAACACAGGTACTCGTGATGAAGCAGAATCGCAACACGGAATGGCACATCTAACTGAGCACATGATGTTTAAAGGGACTAAACATCGTAGAGCGTTTCATGTGCTTAGTCGAATGGAGGACGTGGGAGGTGAGATTGATGCTTATACAACCAAAGAAGAGACATGCATAACTGCAAGTTTCTTGCATGAATTTTATGAGCGGGCAATAGAACTAATTAATGATGTGGTGTTTAATTCAACTTTTCCAGAAAAAGAAATTGAAAAGGAAAAAGAGGTTATTATAGATGAGATTAACTCTTATAAAGATAGTCCCTCCGATATGATCTTTGACGATTTTGAAGATTTGATTTATCCAAACCATCCTCTTGGTCGTAATATACTTGGCACAAAGAACAGCCTAAAAGGCTTAAACGTATCTGATATCAAAGGTTTTATCAATGAACGGTACAACACAGACCAGATGGTCTTTTGCTCAATTGGAAACATTAAATTTGAAAAACTACTAAAATATTGTAATAAATATTTTGGAAATAATCCTGCAAATATTAGAGGATTCCAACGACAAGTATTTAATAATAAGATTGTTGAAAATAAGGTGCTTGAGTTTAATACTCATCAGGCACATTGTATTTTGGGAACTTATGCTTATACTTTTAATGATCCTAAAAGATTGCCATTGTTTTTGATATCTAACTTACTTGCTGGCCCAGGAATGAACTCACGTTTGAATATGGCACTTCGCGAAAGAAGAGGAATATCTTATAATATCGAAGCGAACTATGCACCTTACGAAGATACGGGTAATTTTAATATTTATTTCGGATCCGATAAAGAGAATATTGATTTTGCAATTGAACTTATTTTTAAGGAGTTGAATTTGTTGAAAGATAAAAAGTTAGGTCCTGTACAGTTGAATAAGGCTAAAAAACAATTAATAGGACAAATTGCAATTGGTAGCGAAATACATTCGAATGTTCTTTTGTCTCTTGGAAAATCATTTATGATATATAATCAAGTGGAGACAGTTAAACAAACTATAAAGGAAGTAGAAACTGTTACAAGTGAACAAATTCAGGATGTAGCTAACGAACTTTTTGATAGAGATAAATTTTCGAGTTTACTATATTTTTAATGTAATGGATAGGATAGGTGAGATACGTGATGATTTTATTAATAGTTTTGCTGGAACTGAAGATGAACTTCTTCAAAATCTTGTTCGCGAAACAAATTTAACGCAGTTGCACCCACGTATGCTTTCAAATTGGTATCAAGCTAGTTTGTTGAATTTTCTTGTGCATATTACAGGAGCAAAAAATATTTTGGAGATTGGAACTTTTAGTGGTTATGCAACAATTTGT
>JAQVPT010000009.1 GCA_028701945.1 Bacteroidales bacterium | reverse complement strand
AAAGTGATATTCAATATTACATGGAAGACAACCAAATTGGTGCAGTAGCAGTAGATGAAAATGTCCTTGTCAACTCGTGGGCTAATTTTGCATACACTCAAGGCAATTTCTCTGCTGGTTTCAGATACGAAGGGTACCTAAACTCTTTACTTGGATATCCTAACCAAGGAGGAATAAACGATGGTGTAGGGATTCCTATCAAATGGGCAATGTTTACCAATGATAATTTAGAAATTACAGTAGGCAACTATTACGAACAATTTGGTAACGGTTTAATTTTTAGATCCTACGAAGAAAAAACTTTAGGCGTTGATAATGCAATGATGGGGTTTCGTGTTAAATACACTATTACACCAGGAGTTTATCTCAAAGGTGTAATAGGCAAACAACGCTCCTATTGGGATTATGGACCCGGCATTATAAAAGGTTTTGATGGAGAAATTCAGTTTAACGACCTCATAAAATCATTCTCTGGAAGTAAATTTAGATTTGCAGCAGGAGGAAGCTTTATAAGTAAATTCCAAAAAGAAAATAACCCAATATATAACCTTCCTCAAAATGTTGGATCAGCAGCCGGAAGGATTAACATGTCATACATGGGTATCAACATAGCATCAGAATATGCTTACAAAATAAACGACCCAAATCCCGAAAACAATTATATTTACAAACCTGGACAAGCCTTTCTCATAAACGCAACCTATTCCCAAAAAGGACTTGGCATTGTACTTGGCACAAAATGGGTTGATAATATGCTGTCTCGCTCAGATAGAAATGCAACTCTTTCTGATTTAACATTAAACTTAATGCCCGAGATATCAAAGAATCACACGTATAGTTTACCAGCATTTTATCCATATGCTAGCCAACCAATTGGTGAATTTGGAGTGAAGGGAAATGTTTTTTATAAAATTCCTAAAAATACTATTATTGGCGGGAAATATGGCACAACAGTTTCACTTTATTATTCCAGAGTTCACGATATTGACAGAACACGATTTAATGATACAATCCCTATATTTTCATCAGGCACTCTAGGCTACAACTCTAATTTATTTTCAATTGGCAAAGAATTATTTTATCAGGATATGACTGTTGAGATTTCAAGAAAATGGAATAAAAAATTCTATACAAACCTATCTTACGTAAACTTACTTTACAATTATAATCTTCTTCGAGGAGTTGCAGGACACGATGATGTATATGCCCATATTGGAATTGTAGATATGACTTATAAAATTAAAAGTGGCGTAGCTATCAGAACCGAGTTCCAAGGAATGTTTACGGATCAAGACGAGGGAAATTGGGGACTTGGCTTAATAGAATTAACAATCCCTAAATGGTTTTTTACTGTATTTGATAATTGGAATTACGGTAATCCCGACTCAAATAATCGACCACATTATCTTAGTGCAGGCTTCGGTTTTGTCAGCGGAGGAAACAGGATACAATTAACTTACGGGAAACAACGAGAAGGTGTGATGTGCATTGGTGGCGTTTGTCGAAATGTACCTGCATCTAATGGTTTTTCATTATCAATTTCAAGCACTTTTTAAAAATAGATAAGATGAAAACAAGATTATTAATATATACAGCAATAATATTTTTAGCGATATTGCAATCCTGCGATACGATAGCAGAAGGTGATTACACTAAAGACGATGCGTTTATTTGGAATGGACGAAAATCGGTCATTTTTGATATTACAGGTCATACATGCGGGAATTGTCCACGTGCACACGAAACTATCAACGAACTAGTAAAGAAATACGGTGATGCAGTTGTTCCTATTGCAATTCATGGAACGTACTATGCAGTGCCAGGAACTCAAGATACCGCAATTCCTTTCCACTATGACTTTAGAACAGATATTGGCGATTTTTTAGCTGGACGAGATATCTCAACTGGCTATTACGGCGACCTATATCTCCCAACAGGCATGGTGAACTCCTACGCAGTTGAAGAAATAACAGGCCCGAACAGTTGGGGAACAAAAATTGCTGAACACATTTCGCTATATCCAGAATTTTTACTCGAAGTTGAAGGCGAAAATAACATTGCAGACAGTTCACTAAATTGCTCTGTTAAAGTAACAACCAATAACAATAACTCACGTAAATTATCATTAACAGTTTTTCTTGTTGAAGACCACATCTTACAATGGCAAAAAGATTATGCAGCAATTCCAGAAGATATAAAAGGGTACGAACATAATCATGTGTTACGAGCAGGATTTAACGGTCCTCTTGGTGAAACGATTAAAGACAATAACAATTTAACAAGTGTGGGCGAAACAATTAACAAATCATACTCCATAAAACAAAACAAGACTTGGATAATTAGTAATTGTATGATTGTTGCGTTTGTATATGATAACGATACTGAAGAAATTCTTCAGGCTGAAGTTTTTCCTCTACAATAATAAATGAAGTGTATTTTAAGCATATTAGTTTTACTATTATTTTCCCTCAATTCAAATTCGCAATCTTTTTATGGAGGGATAATCGCTGGCACAACTATTTCGCAAGTTGACGGAGACAGTTACGGCGGCTATCATAAAATTTCTCCTCTCGGTGGTGTTTTTGTAAGAAATGCGTTTAATGATAAATGGGGAATGACTGTCGGAATAGAATATAAACGCAAAGGCAGCAAAGAGGTAAAAAAAAACGATTACGAAATAACTAGAATTTACAATTTAAGCCTAGATTACATTGAGGTACCCATTATGGTGTCAAGAAATATTAAACAACTTGGTCTCCCTGGTGTATTTATGCTCGACATTCCCAATGACCTCTATTTTGATTTTGGTTTCTCCTACGCATACCTTATTAATAGTAAAGAAGAAACTAACGGAATTATATCGCAATCGTCGCGACAATTTAGAAAATATGAAATTGCTAACCATATCGGATTAAATTATCGTTTAAGCGAACATTGGCTCGCTAGCTGGAGAATGTCATACACTTTTCTGCTCACTCCTATACGAGAACATTCAGACGGAAACGTCTATTGGTTTAATCGCGGACAATACAATCATAACATGAGTTTTGCTATTAAATATGAGTTTTAATGAAACAACAAAACAAACATATTGTTATTTCGATAACTGGAGCTTCGGGAAGCATTTATGCAAAACTTCTTCTTGAATATTTAAATAACTTACCAATAAAGCAAAAGCCCGAAATAAGCGTAATTCTTTCCGAAACTGGCAAAAAAGTAGCAGATTACGAACTCGGGAACTCATTTTCATCAATCATATCTAATAAAATATATAATATTAACGATTTTAACGCTCCATTTGCTTCGGGATCTTCGGTTGCAGATGCAATGGTAGTAGTGCCATGCAGTATGGGAACCTTAGGACGAATAGCACATGGAACATCAGATAATCTTATCTGTCGTGCTGCTGATGTCATCTTAAAAGAAAAGAAAAAACTAATATTAGTTACGCGAGAAACTCCTTTAAATCTGATTCATATTAAAAACATGGAGATAATTTGCCTTGCAGGAGGAATTATTTTGCCCGCAAATCCTTCGTTTTATCTAAAACCCCAAAGCATCGAAGACGTTTGCATGACAATAGTAAACAGAATTGTTGATATATTAGAGATTCCACACGAAACTAAACGCTGGGCATCAGAATAATTAAATAATCTACTTCACAGCTTCAATTGAAAACAAAAAACCTTTATGAACAGGATTTAACTCATCTTCCCAAAGTGCTGGACTTATGCTCTGATAAGGCTGTGTAAAATACACTTCGGAGAATCCGAGTTCTTTTAAAAACTTCATCAATTTCTCTTTAGGAAAATAATCCGCATTATGTTGATGTGGTTTTCGCAAATCTGGGTCAACGTATTTGTGAAGTTTAGAATAAAAATCCTCAAAATTATCAGATTTAATAGCATCTAAAGTTTCTTTTGGATTGCTTATATTTCCAATTGCTGCTGATGCATTATGATACAAAAAAGCGTCATAAGCAGAAAAAACCATTTGGTCTTTAACGTTTTTCTTTCCCTGTATCACAAATTGCTTATCTTTATCGAAAAAAGTTTTCACCTTCCCTTTATTCCGATCTAAAAGCTCATCAATTAAAACGACACAATCTCTATCATAAAAGGGGAACATCGGCGAAATTATATTATTATCCAGAAGTCTATAAGCATATTCATAACAATGTACTTTTGAATGAAAAACACCTCCAGTTTTCAAAACTCTAAAGGCTTCTTTGCATAGGTTCTTGGTTGCCTCAACCGAAATATGTTCAATAACAAACGAATTAAAAACGACTTCGGCACTATTATCAATTATTGGCAAAGGATTTAATGATTCCAAATCAAAAAACAAATCGACACCTACTTTATTGTATTTACTTCCTTCAAGATCTAGATATGTCCAAAAATCGAACTTACTACGTTGATTACCAGCACCAACATTATAAAAAGTCTTGTTTTTTAAGCTTTCGGAATCATAAAAGCTATATAGATATTGTCCAAAATAGCTATTATAGAGTTTAAGTCTAATTAGCTTCTTATTTCTCGGAAAAATAAAATGTAGAATTTTTTTAAATACCTCTGAATTCTCATATAAACTATAAACAATTTTATTCATACAATCTCAATCTAATAAATCTTACAACACTAGTGTTGTACAAGTATTTATTTTGTTTTAAACACCCATTTAGTTTCTTTTTCTACAACATCAAACACATTAGCTTTTTCAAAAAACTTACGCTTATTATTCGAGACTGTTACTGTAGAATCTTTTTGAACATCATATTTTTTCACATCCTTTTCAAATTCAATTGTAAACTCCCAAATAAACATATCGTTCATCCCATCCAAATCACCTTCAATGAACTCATCATCCTCATTTTTAGTCGGTAAAGCATGTCTAACAAAAGTAATTGACTTTCTTTTTTGCTGAAAAAATGGAGGATTTTCTATTGGTTCCTGCCCCAAATACGAAGAAAAAGCAAGCCCTTTATTTAATGCTTCAACATTTTCAAAATCAAACTGATAATAGACCAATCCATTATCCGCATCATTCAAATATTTGACATTATTAATGCCTTTTATTTGTTTTAATTCACCAACGACAATATTAAGATAATCTACAAAATCATCATTTTTCATCATCAGAGAATCATTATCTTCCTCTCCCTGCATATAGCCGACATAATCAGTAAAATCATAAGAATATTTATACTTTCCAGAGAAATCTTTATTAAAATATATTTCTTGTTTTACGACACAACCAAACATCATAAATGTTAAAATTGTAATAATGAGTAAGTTTATTCTAATTTTTTTCATTATTTTTAAGTTTTTATTACAAAAAGAGATTAAAATTGAAGTAAAGTTAGAAAAAATAATGATATGCAAAAATATTATATTAGTTTAGCACATAAAAAAACAAACCAATGTCAACAAGCAGAATCTTAACACTAAATGAGGTAATCATTCAGAAACAATCAGCTTTTCCTTATGCGAAAGGGGAATTGTCTCGTTTATTAAGCCATATTGGGCTTGCAGCCAAAATTGTTAACAACAAAGTTAACAAAGCTGGTCTCGAAACCAGTATAATCGGAGCCAATGATTTAGTAAATATACAAGGCGAAGCTCAACAAAAACTTGATGCTTACGCTGATGATATATTTACAAAAGCTTTACAAGCCTCAGGAATTGTATGCGGTATTGCATCTGAAGAAAATGACGAGATAATTATATTTGATGATGATTTGTCTTTTGATGGAGACTATGTAATTTGCATAGATCCACTTGACGGCAGCTCAAACATTGATGTAAACGTTTCGGTAGGTACAATCTTTTCAATTTATCGACGAATTTCTCCACACGGACAAAAAGTAACAGTTGACGATTTTCTGCAACCAGGTATTAAACAAGTAGCAGCAGGATATGTAATTTATGGTTCTTCGACAATGTTAGTTTACACAACTGGCTTAGGCACAACAGGTTTTACGTATGACCCATCAATAGGCGAATTTTGTATGTCCCATTATTATATGGTTACTCCAAAATCGGGCAAAATATACTCGATTAACGAAGGAAATTACATAAAATTCCCACAAGGTGTAAAACAATACTTAAAATATTGCCAAGAAAATGATTCTGACAGTAATCGCCCCTATACTTCGCGATATATTGGGTCATTAGTTGCAGATTTTCACAGAAACCTACTAAAAGGAGGGATATATATTTATCCAAAAACGGCATCAGCTCCTAATGGAAAATTAAGACTACTATACGAATGTAATCCTATCGCTTTTTTAGCCGAACAAGCTGGTGGAATGGCAACTGACGGTTACGGAAATAGAATCTTAGAAATAAAACCAACAGACATTCATCAAAGAGTTTCGTTCTTTACTGGCTCACGTAATATGGTTGAGCAAGCCGAAGCATTTATGAAAGAATGCGCTGATGAAAAAACGACATAATTATTTATTTCTGATTTTTCTGATTGTAAATATTGCTGTTAATGCCCAGTTTTCAAAACCAATTATTATTACCGAACTAAGTAATACAGTAAACGAAACAAGCGGACTTATTTTTCATAATTCCGAACTTTGGACACACAACGACTCGGGAAACGAGGCTACTTTATACAGCATCGATACACTTAGTGGAGAAGCTATTCGCAGTGTAAAGATTGTAAATGCAAAAAATCAAGACTGGGAAGATTTATGCAAAGATGAAAACTACGCCTATATTGGTGATTTTGGCAATAATTCAGGGAAGCGAGACGACTTGAAAATATACAGAATATCGTTAACAGACCTTAGCAATAAAGATAAAACATCTATTACAGCCGAAAAAATAAATTTCAGTTACGCTAAGAATATATATCAAGCCAACAGCACAAAAAGACATAATACAAACTTCGACTGTGAAGCCTTTATCGCATTGAAAGATAGCTTGTATTTATTTTCCAAAAATTGGATAAACCAAAAAACTTACTTATACGCACTGCCAAAAACACCGGGGACATACACTGCCAACTTATGCGACAGTCTCGATACCGAAGGACTAATTTGTGGTGCAGATTACAATGCCAAAAACAATTCAATCGCACTGATAGGATACATTAAAGGTGTTCCGGCATCATCAATAATATTTATTTTATATGACTTTGAAGACAACGACTTTTTCTCGGGGAAAACAATAAGATATGAATCTGAATTATCAGGATATCAAACCGAAGCAATTATTTTTACAGATAATTGTAAACTATGGTTTACTAACGAAAAATTTCTTTCACATAAGCAAACACTTTTTACTATTAATATTTGTCCAATTGATAAAAACATCAATTCATCAATAAAATCTCCGTTTAACTTTAATACTGATATATCAGACCATGAATTAAAGATTGAATTTGAATGTCCAAAGAGAAAGTGTCGAACTCAAATAGAAATTATAGATACCTATCATAATAAAGTCATTAAAAAAAGACATAGTTTCAACAAAACAAGAAAAGTAAAAACACTTAATGTGTCAAATCTCCCAAAAGGAGAATATATGTTAAAAATAACACATAAAGAATATAAAATAACACAGAGATTTGCAAATTATAACAACAATTAAGATTATTTTAAGGAAACACTGATTGTTAAACAAGATTTTTTTGCACTTTTGTAAATAATAAAATAAATAACTAATGTCTAAATTACAACTTATGAAAAAACTACTATTATTAATTGTAAGTGCGATTTTATTTTCGGGAGTTTACGCAACTCCAGACGAAGGGATGTGGATTCCAAGTAAGATTGCAAAAATGAACTATGCTGACATGCAAAAACTAGGCTGCAAATTAACTGCCGAAGAGATCTACAGCATAAACAACTCTAGTTTAAAAGATGCTATTTTCCAGCTTCAAACCGAAGAAGGCATGGGTTTTTGCACAGGTGAGATTGTGAGCAAACAAGGATTATTATTTACTAATCACCACTGCGGATACGAAGCCATCACGAAATTAAGCACAACTGAGCACAACTATCTTGACGACGGCTACTGGGCAAAAAATCTTGGAGAAGAAATTTCTGTTCCAGGTGTCAGAGTTACAAGAGTTGTTAGAATAGATGATGTAACTGAGAGAGTTTTAAAAGACATAAATGACGAAACAAGCGAAGCCGATCGTGAAAAAATTATTGCAAAAATAATTAAAGAAATCGAAGCCGAAGCTATCGAAGGAAACGATTACGAAGCTAGTGTTTCGGAAATGTATCAAGGTGGTGAATATTATTTATTTATTTACGAAGCTTTTGGCGATGTTCGTTTTGTTGGTGCACCACCTTCAGACATAGGTAAATTTGGCGGCGACACCGACAACTGGATGTGGCCTCGCCATACTGGAGACTTCTCTATTTTTAGAGTTTATATGTCACCAGAAGGCAAACCTACAAAAGGATTTGACAAAAATAATGTACCTTATATACCTTTACATTCGTTACCAATTTCAATAAAAGGAGTTAAAGAAGGAGATTTCACAATGATTATGGGATATCCTGGTCAAACTGAAAGATTTTTAAGCTCTCACGGCATGAAATACAAAAGAGATTATTTCAACCCAACAATTGTAAATCTGCTAAATGCTCAGCTAGAACCTCTAAAAGAAGATATGGAAGCCGACAAAGAAGTAAGATTAGCCTATGCAGACAGCTATGCTGGAAACGCAAACGGCTGGAAACTTTTTGACGGTGAAGCAAATACTTTAAAAACCACCGACGCAATTGCACAAAAAGAAGCATTGGAAGTAGAATTCCAAAAATGGGTAAGTAGCGACAAAGCTAGAACTGAAAAATACGGCAAGGTCCTTACAAGTCTGAAAGAAAGCTACGAAGCTTTTGGGCCCGCAACAAATGATATGATTTACATTTCGGTAGGGTTACTACAAGGAGGCGAACACGTAATGAGCGTACAATCATTTATGGGATTAAACACTTTACTAGAAGACCCTAAAGGGAAAGCTAATGCGATTAACATGACAACAGAAAATCTTAAATCTGTATCAGAAGAGATGTTTGCAAAATATTTCCCTGCAACCGATAAAAAAGTTTTTACTAATGTCTTAAAATATTATGCAGATAATGTACCTGCAGAAAATAGGAATCCTGTTTTTAGCGATTTTATTCTAAAAAATTATAAAGCAAAAACCGAAAATGAATCAATAGATAAATTTATTGCTGATGTTTTTGAAAAATCAATTTTTACCGATAAAACTAGAATGGACGCATTTTTAGCAAACCCAAAGAAAAAAACTCTTGAGAAAGACCCACTTTTTGGTTACGTAAAAACTGTATTTGGCAATATATTCTCCGTTCAAATGGCATATCTTGGAGCAATGGAGAATATTGGAGTAAACGAAAGATTATTTATTGAAGGCTTACGTGAATTCCAAAAAGACCGCGTTTTTTATCCTGATGCAAACTCAACCTTAAGATTAACTTACGGAACAGTAAATAGCTATGACCCACGTGATGCAGTTCACTACCATTATCTAACTTATGCTGACGGTATTCTTGAAAAAGAAGATCCTACAAATAGTGAATTTAATGTTCCTAGTGAGCTAAAAGCAAAAATTCTTAAAAAAGAATTCGGACAATATGCAGACGAAACAGGAGGCTTGCCAATTTGTTTCCTTAGCGATAACGACATTACTGGTGGTAACTCTGGCTCACCAATTATAAATGGCGAAGGTCATCTTATTGGGCTTGCTTTTGACGGAAACTGGGAATGGTTATGTAGCAACTTATTATTTAGCACTGAGCTTCAACGCACAATAAATGTTGATGCAAGATATGTTCTTTGGGTAGTTGACGAATTATACGACGCTCAACACATAATGAAAGAGCTTGACGTTAGAAAATAATAAAACAGACTGACAATAAATATAAAGCAACCTCAAAACTAGGGGTTGCTTTTTTAATTAATCTTTGCAAGAACCGAGGTTACGAGTTCAAAAATTAGTTATCCCAATATAATTACAAGCTTTAGCTCAGGAACTTGCGAGTAAAACACCTATTGAATGTAATAATTATTTTTTTACCCTATTTTCATTTACAATAAACAACCTTATAGTTCTTTTTCATATCTTTGCAGCCAATAAATAATTAAAACATGTCAGAAAAAAATAAAAAACATATCAAGAAGACAGATAATACATTTGACAAACGTAAAAAAGCACCTGCAAACAAAACTTCAGGTTCATACAATAAAACAAATCGTCCAAAACCCTCATTATCGAGAGCTCCTGTAAAAGGTAAACACGAGAACAAACCAGAAAATAAACGAGAAAGCAAACAAGAAGGTATAAGACTAAATAAATACATTGCTAATGGCGGTATATGCTCACGTCGCGAAGCCGACACTTTTATCGCAACAGGTGTAGTAAGTATAAACGGAAAAGTAGTTACCGAACTGGGAATACGAGTGTTACCAGGAGACGAAGTGAGATTTAATGGAGAAAGAATTAAACCCGAAAAAAAAGTTTATATCCTTTTAAATAAGCCAAAAGATTATGTAACAACTCTCGACGACCCTGAGGGCAGAAGAACTGTTATCGACCTTATTAAAGGAGCTTGCGACCAAAGAGTTTATCCAGTTGGACGCTTAGACAGAAATACTACCGGACTTTTACTGTTAACAAATGATGGAGAATTAACTAAAAAATTAACTCATCCCTCACATAACAAAAAGAAAATCTATCATGTCGAAATTGACAAACCAATAAGTCCAGAGCAATTAGAAATGATTAAAGATGGTATAGAACTCGAAGACGGACTGATTACAGCCGACGCCGTTAGCTACGTTAATAATATTCCTACAGAAATAGGTATTGAGCTACACTCGGGACGTAACAGAATTGTCAGACGTATTATGGAACATTTCGAACTAAATGTCAGACGATTAGACAGAGTTTATTTTGCTGGACTCACAAAACTAAACCTTCCTAGAGGAAAATGGAGATTTCTAACTGAAAAAGAAATAATCAGTTTAAAAACTGGTATGTACGAGTAATATTTACAATTAAAGTTCATCGTGTGTGTGTGTTTAAAAATCTAAATATTCAATCATAAACTTCATTCGATTATTATAAAATTGATAATTTTCCAATAAGTCAGTAGATATCGTCTTTTAAACACAATAAATAATAATGCCATAATTTGAGTTGCTGATCAAAACAATATCATCAATGTTTTACCGTTTATGTAATATTATTTTATTTTTGCAAAAAGATTTTTAATGAAACGGATATTATCCATAATTATATTTTTACTGACAATCATAAGCTTGTCGGCTCAAACTGGCGGAGATAACACTTATGAATTTTTAACTCTTCCAAACGGTTCGCGCATTGCTGCTCTAGGAGGACATAATGTATCCCACTATGATAATGATGTAAATTTTGTTCTTAGAAATCCTGGATTATTACGCAGCGAGATGCACAACCGAATGTCAATCAACTATATAAATTACCTTTCGGATATTAATTTTGGATACGTTTCTTACGCTTACGATTTAGAAAATGTAGGAACTTTTGCTGCAGGAATGCAATACATTAACTATGGTAATTTTCTACACGCAGACGAAACCGGAGAAATTTTGGGCGAATTCGTACCATCCGAATACTCTTTTAACCTAGCCTATGCTAACGCACTTTCATCTAAAATACAATATGGAATTAATTTAAAAACGATATATTCTTCATTTTTCTCACATTCCTCCGTGGGTTTAGCATTAGATGCTGGAATAGCTTACGTAGATACTGCTAAATTATTCTCTGCTGGATTAGTTGTTAAAAATTTAGGCATTCAATTAAAGCCTTATACTCCAGGCAATCGAGAGCCTTTACCATTTGACATACAAGTCGGGATAACAAAAAAACTACGTCATGCACCTTTTAGATTCTCGCTAACAGCAATAGATTTAGTAAATTGGAATTTAAGATATACGAGCGTTTTTTCAAACACATACCAACTTGATGATAGCAACACAGAAAATTTTTTAAATAAAATGGGGAATATTGGTGATGAGTTTATCAGACATTTTGTTGTTGGAGTAGAAGTCATTCCTCACCCAAATTTTTATATCGCATTAGGTTATAACTATCGCCGCCGTACCGAATTGGCTATGCAAACAATGCCAAAACTCGTCGGGATGTCGATAGGATTCGGATTGCATCTTTCTAAATTCAATATTAGTTACGGATTAGCCTCTTATCACCTCGCAGGCAGCTCAAACCATTTTACTCTCGGAATTAATCTTGATGCTTTTTACAAAAACACAAAACTTTGATTTGCTTTAGGATTATCTTTTTGTAATTTTGTAACCATTGATGATTATTATCTAAAAACTTCCTAATGGAATTGTCTGCAAAAATAATTAAAATTGCCGTTGATGGATATTCTTCGTGTGGCAAAAGCACTTTGGCTCGACAACTTGCCCAAAAATTGGGTTACATATATATCGACAGCGGTGCCATGTATCGTGCAGTAACATTATTTGCTTTGCAGAACAATCATATTGGGCAGGAATTTTTTAATAAAAAGGGATTAATTGATAATCTTAATAAAATAGCAATACACTTTGAACATGACAATAATTTTAATCCTGTAACTTTTCTCAATAATCACAATGTCGAAAACGAAATTCGTCAAATTTCAGTATCATCTTTTGTAAGTGAGGTTAGTGCAGTTGCTGAAGTCAGAGAACGCATGGTATCGCTGCAACGTAAACTTAGCGAAAATAATGGTGTCGTTATGGATGGACGCGATATTGGTACGGTTGTTTTTCCAAATGCTGAGCTAAAACTTTTTATCACAGCCGACATTGACATACGTGCAAAACGCCGTTTTGATGAGTTGATAATGCAAAACAATGACATAGATTATGAAACCGTCAAACAAAACTTGGTACAGCGCGACAATTATGATAAATCACGCGAAACAAGTCCGTTGCGACAAGCAAAAGACGCAATACTTATCGACAACTCTAATCTCACAAAAACGGAGCAACTTTCAATAGCTTTAAAACTGGCAAAAAAAGTAATAAATGAAAATTGAGATTGACAAATATGCTGGTTTTTGTTTTGGTGTTACCAACGCAATTCAAACTGCTGAGAACCTTAGCAAAGATGAACAAAAAATCTTTTGTCTCGGGCAAATAGTACATAATGCCAAAGAAGAAGACCGCCTCAATAAGCTAGGAATGATAACCATAGATCACTCAAACATTAAAGATTTAGCAAATAAAAAAATGCTAATCAGAGCACATGGCGAACCTCCCGAAACCTACAAATTAGCTAATAGTAATAATGTAGAAATTATTGATGCAACATGTCCAGTAGTATTAAATCTGCAAAAAAAGATTAAAGAAAAATACCTCGAGAACCCTGATAATCAGATAATTATTTTTGGAAAAAAAGGACATGCTGAAGTAAATGGGTTAGTGGGACAAACATACGGCAAAGCATTAGTTATTAGCAACATAAAAGAAGCTGACAACATCAATATCAACAAACCAGTATTTTTATTTTCACAAACAACCTCAGATTATCAAGAGTACAACAAAATAGAGACTTTTTTAAAGGAAAAATCTATTTCAATAAATGGTAACATCGACAATATTACTGTTTTTCAAACTATCTGTCCAAGTGTAAAAAATAGGATTCCACGACTAAGAGAATTTTGCAAAAATAATGAGTTAATATTATTTGTCAGTGATCACAATTCCAGTAACGGCAACATGCTATTTAAAGTATGCAAAGATTCTAATCCCGAAAGCTATTTCGTAACATCACCAAACGAATTACAAAAAGACTGGTTTAAAAACAAATCATCAGTTGGTATTAGCGGAGCAACATCAACCCCATTATGGTTAATGGAGCAAATCAAAGAAAGGGCAAACACATTAACTTAAGGAGGAAGGGTTATCTTTGTTTTCAAAAATAAAACAATTTTACAAAAATAACGTAAACAATTCAATTCAAAAAAATAATATAATAAAAAAAATAAAAGAAATGGCTAAAATAAAAAAAATCGCGATATTAACTTCTGGAGGAGACTCACCTGGAATGAATGCAGCTATACGTGCGGTTGTCCGCAAAGCACTTCACGAAAACCTCAAAGTAATGGGCGTTTTAAGAGGTTATGAGGGACTAATTAATAATGATTTTATTCCTATGTCCTCCAAATCAGTTGGAAACATCATTCAACGTGGCGGAACCATCCTCAAAACTGCTCGCAGCGAAAGGTTTTTAACTCAAGAAGGGCGAGCCTTAGCTTATGAAAACTTACTAAAGAACAAGTGCGATGCACTAGTTGTTATAGGCGGGGACGGAACTTTTAAAGGGGCTAGAATTTTTATCGAAGAACACAGTTTCCCTATTGTGGGGCTACCAGGCACCATTGATAACGATTTATATGGAACTGACATGACAATAGGTTTTGATACTGCTTTAAACACAGTTATCGAAGCAGTGGATAAAATTCGTGACACAGCCGCTTCGCACGAAAGAATTTTCTTTGTAGAAGTTATGGGGCGTGATGCAGGATTTATAGCTTTACGCAGCGGAATTGCTTGTGGAGCAGAAGCAGTATTAGTGCCCGAAGTACTAACAGATTTAAAAGAACTGCATGATCAACTAACAAATTACATGTCAAAAAAGAAAACATCCTCAATTATTCTCGTTGCAGAAGGCGATGATGCTGGCGGTGCATTCAGTATCAAGAGCGAAATGGAAAAATATGGCGATGAATTTGATATGAAAGTTACCGTTTTAGGACATATTCAGCGAGGCGGCTCGCCAACAGCTTATGACGGATACCTAGCCAGCAGACTCGGAGTTGCAGCAGTTGAAGCTATCCTAGATGACCAACGTAGCGTAATGATAGGTATGATAAATCGTCAGGTTGTTAATGTACCGTTTAACCAAACAATAAAACATCATAAAGATATTGATGAAGAATTGTTGAAAATTGTCGATGTTTTAAATTCATAAGCACTCATAATGCCGAAATACAAATTTGCTGAAATACTACTACCTGTTCCTCTGCATAAAATATTTACATACAGTATCCCAAAAGAATTTGACAGCAAAATTATTAGAGGTGGTAGAGTTACAGTAAATTTTGGTAAACGAAAATTATATACAGGAATTGTAATTTCTACACATAATAATATTCCAGATTTTGACGCAAAAGATATTGAAGATTATTATGATGAGAAAAAATTTGTTACAGAACATCAATTACAATTGTGGCAATGGATATCGACATACTATTGCTGCTCCCAAGGCGATGTCCTAAATGCTGCAATTCCATCTGCATTAATACCATCAAGCCAATCTGGATTTTATTACGATGATATAAATAATTTTAGCGGAGAACTCAACGAAGCAGAAAACAAAATTCTGACATTTATGCAAAATGCAAAAATATCCGAATTAGACAAAATCGCTGACGCTACGAATATCAAAAACCCGATGCGTCAGTTACAATCTCTGCAACAAAAAGGTATCATCAGCATCAATCAGCAGATGCATAAAAAATATAAACCTACATATAAAAACTACATTGTTTTTAAAAATGAGTTCTTAGAAAAGAATGCTAGCGAATACGAGAATCTAAACAAAAAAGGCTCAAGGCAAAAAGACATCATCAACTATTTATCTAACGAAAGATTAAGCTTATCACAAGACAAAATTGAATTTGAAGAAAGCGAAATCTTAAAAAAACTCTCTGTCAGTAAAACAAGTATTGTAGGTTTAGAGAAAAAGGGGCTTATTTCGATTGAGAAGCGTGAAGTTAGCAGAATTGAACAATTTGACACCGAAAAGGCACAAAGTCCTCAACTAAGCGAAGCTCAACAAAAAGCTTACGATTCTACTAAAGAAGGAATGAGCGAAAATAAAACTGTTTTATTACATGGGATAACATCAAGTGGTAAGACAGAAATTTACATAAAGCTTATCGAAGAAGTTGTAGCTAAAGGCAAACAAGCATTGTATATGTTACCCGAAATAGCTTTGACTACTCAAATGATACTACGTCTAAGAAAACATTTTGGAGATAAGATAGGAGTTTTCCACAGCAAATATTCGCTAAATAGCCGAAGTGAAATTTATCAAAAACTATTAAAAAAAGAATATAATGTAATCTTAGGAGTTAGATCTTCAGTGTTTTTACCATTTATAGATTTGGGAATAATAATAGTTGACGAAGAACACGAAAGCTCTTATAAACAACAAAACCCCGATCCGAGATACAACGCTCGCGATATTGCAATAGTTTTAAGTAATATTCACAAATGTCCTGTAATTTTGGGATCTGCAACGCCTTCAATCGAATCGTACAACAATGCAAAAACAGGTAAATATAAACTTGTCGAGCTTAATACTAGATTTGGTGATGTTGCTTTGCCAGAAATCTCGATTATTGATATTAAAGACGGCTATCGGCGTAAAATTATGAAAGGGCATTTTCATCCCGATTTATTAAATAGCATTGAGACAACTTTAGAAAAAAAAGAACAAGTAATACTTTTTCAAAACCGCAGAGGATATGCTCCGTATTTAGAATGTAAAGATTGTGGCTGGGTACCGCATTGTAACTCTTGCAATGTAAGTCTTACTTATCATAAATTCGGAAATTCATTAACATGTCATTACTGTGGCGAGAAATCAGGTATGGTATATACTTGCAAATCATGCGGAAGCACAAATCTAACGACAAAAGGTCTTGGTACAGAGCAAATTGAAGATGAAATTACAAATCTTTTCCCAGAAGCACGAGTTGCTCGCCTTGATTTTGATACTGCCAAAACAAATAAGTCTTATGAAAAGATATTCAAAGATTTTGCAAATTACAATACCGACATACTTGTTGGCACACAAATGATTACTAAAGGGCTTGATTTTGAGAGACTTAGTCTAGTTGGAATATTAAATGCAGACAACATGCTCAACTTTCCTGATTTTAGAGCATTTGAAAGAGCCTATCAATTGTTTGCACAAGTAAGCGGACGAGCAGGACGAAGAAAAAAACAAGGTAAAGTCCTTATTCAAACCTTCACCCCTTCGCACCCAATACTCGCACAAGTTTTAGACAATGATTATATATCAATGTTTAATGACCAAATAAATGAGAGATCAGCATTTCGTTATCCTCCAGACTGGAGTTTTATAATTATAAAACTTAAAAATAAAGACAAGCAAAAAGTACATGCTGCTGCAAATATCTTGGCAAACGAACTACGTTCAAGACTACATCAAAGAGTAAAAGGCCCCGAAGAACCGTTGATTAATCGCATAAAAAACTACTACATTCTCAATATACACTTACGATTTGAAAAGAAAATTTCATCAGCAAAAATAAAAGAATTTGTAATTGACCAAATCGCTCGAGTCAAAGATAATAAAGAGCTAAGTTCGACAAGTTTTGAGATAGATGTTGATCCAATCTAATAATTACTAAGAAATCACGGTAGCTGCTTTAGAGTTGTTTGAAAGGTTTTGGCGTGTAAATTTGTTCGCTTTTGCGAAAACAAATTTCATGACAAAACTGACACATTCGGGTTAAAAACTCTTACGATTGTGTTTTTTTTATTTGTACAATTAAGATGTTTTAAGTAATTTTGAATAAATGTGCTTTCACATGTAAAATACACAATTTGTGCAACTAACGGTTTAAAGGTAAAAGTTCAACTTAAATTACAACCTATGAAAAAAATAATTTTAATCTCAATTGCATTCGCATTATCTCTTTGTTATATTTCTTGCGGACAGAGTAATAATTCAAATCAGCAGACAAGTGAAACCAAAGATTCCAATGCCGATATTGAAGACATTGAATACTCTGTTGATATAACACCTAGTGAAAACGAAAATTACAATCCTTATTTCGATATTGTCAATATAGATGAAAGCGGTAAGATAACATCTGTAAAACCAACAAAGCAAATAAAGGTTAATCACGAAGAACTATACAAAGTACTATTCGCTTATGACTTTGACAAAAATGGCGAATTAGAAGAAATTTTTTCCAGTTTTGATGCAGAAGGATATGCCAGATTCTCAATAAAACCAGATGGAACTATGTACGTAATCAACATTTACGACGAACTATCTGATATTCCGACAGATGACGAAGGTTTTTGGTTTTACATAGCTGATATATTTGGAGATTCAAATCCAGAAATATTAATTTACTCTAAAATTGGTGAAAAGTGTTTTGTGCAAATCAGTAATTACTCAACAGTTAAACAAAGCTTTGTAGGACATAATTATGAACTTAATAGCCTATCTCTTTCCAAACATCTTTTAATAAAAAATGAAAATAAAATAATTATTCCATTTGGTAGTCAGGGACTATTTGAAGAAGCTCCTTTAATCATAGAATAAAATCCCAATAAAGGACTTGCCTATGCAAAAAAACAGTAACAGCAAACAAAATAAAAGCTTAAAAGAATGAAACTAACCGAAAAAGAAATAAAAGAAATTGCTGGGGATTTAGAGTGTGGCATGAAATGTTATTATAATCTCAAAACGAATGAAATTAAAGCATTACCCAATTTTGATGACTGGTCTGATATTGATATGGAGTGTTGGGAAGAAGATTATACGGAGATTGAAAACAACTGGGAAGATTACTTTGTCTTTCATGGATTTGAATCTTATGAATCTTATCAAATAATGGCTGATTTTGCAGAAAACATTGACGATACAGTGTTTCAGAACAAACTAATAAACGCATTAAATAGACGCAAGCCTTTTCAAAATTTTAAATGGCAAATAGATAATTCAGACTATCGACAAGAATGGTTCGATTATAAAACCAAACGTTATATTGAGTGGGTTAAAGAGCAAATTGATTTAAACAAGGAAGATTAAAAAAACAGAAATCTTGAACAGAAGAGAAGCAGAAAAAAAATTAAAAACTATTTTTGGATTTGACCATTTTTACGATGAACAATGGAATACCATTGATTTATTATTTCAAGGGAAAAAAGTTTTACTAATTGAAAAAACCGGATTTGGGAAATCACTTTGTTTCCAATTTCCTGCAACTCAATTCGATGGACTGACTATCATATTTTCTCCTCTAATAGCTTTAATGAGAGACCAAGTAAAAGGACTAAATGAAAAAGGCATAAATGCAAAATATATAAATTCAGAACAAACTCCAGCAGAGAACTCTCAGACAATCCAAGATGCAATAGATGGGAAATTAAAAATCCTGTATATCGCTCCCGAAAGACAAGAAAATCAAGAATGGATTAAAGCAACAAGAATGATGAATTTATCAATGATTGTGATTGATGAAGCTCATACAATTTCTGTTTGGGGACACGATTTTAGACCTGCATTTCGTAGGATAATAAACTTAGTAAAACTTTTACCACAAGACTTACCTGTATTAGCAACAACAGCTACGGCAACAAAACGCGTACAAGAAGATATTGAAAAGCAAATTTCTGATGACATTCAAACAATTAGAGGAGAACTAATTAGAGATAATTTTGAATTATATGTTATCAAAGTTAATTATGAAGATGACAAATTATTATGGCTGGCAGAAAACTTATCAGCAATAGAAGGTAATGGAATTATTTATACTGGAACGAGGGCTAATACAGAAATTTACTCCAGATGGCTAGAGTTTATAGGTGCAAAAACAACAGAATATAATGCTGGTCTCGATGCAAATTCAAGAAAAGAAATCGAAAACGGCTTGATGAATAATGAGTGGAAAGCTGTAATATCAACAAATGCACTTGGAATGGGAATTGACAAATCTGATATCAGATTTATTGTCCACACACAAATTCCTGCTTCTCCAATACATTATTATCAAGAAATTGGTAGAGCAGGTAGAGATGGAAAACCTTCAAAACTAATCTTGTTTTACAACTCATCGAAAGATGAAAACGGAATCGAAGAAGATTACAAACTGCCAAAATCCTTTATTGACGGTGGTCGTCCAAGTCTTAAAAATTACATAAAAGTAATCGAAGCTCTTAAACAAGAGCAACTAGGAGAACGACAAATAATAAAAGCAACTAACTTAAAACAAACTCAAGTTAAAGTTATTAGAGCCGATTTAATTGAGCAAGGTATCGTTAGAGAAGTGATTTATGGTCGTTCAAAAAAATATGAATATCAATTTAACGCTCCAGAACTTAACTCAACAAGTTTTGATGAATTAAGAAATCTAAAACTCAAAGAATTAGACTCGATGTTAGAGTACATAAACATAAGTAGTTCAAGAATGAAATTTCTATGTGATTATTTAGGAGATGATTCACACACAGAATATAAAAACTGCGATAATACAACACTTGACAAACTAAAAATAAACCCTAAGAACGAAACAAAAGAAAAACTTTTGGAATTCAGGGAGTCTTACTTACCAGAATTGTCAGTTGAAAGCAAATATTCTAAGCTTGTAGATGGAATTGCATCAAGTTATTACGGCGTGTCAAGCGTTAAAAATGCATTGTATAGGAGCAAACATGAAGATGGAGGCGACTTCCCAGACTTTTTACTTCGTCTTACTTTAAAAGCATTCCGAAAAAAATATGGACAAGAACAATTTGACCTTATTATTTATGTTCCACCAACGGAATCTGGCGATTTAGTAAAGAATTTTGCTGAAAAACTATCTCAAGTTTTAAAAATCCCAATTTCACATAACCTTATAAAAACTGGTGTGAGCAAACCTCAAAGAGTTCTAAAAAACGGATATTTAAAAAAAGATAACGTGGCTAAAAAATTCACTTATTCGCAACCAAAAGAAATATTGGGAAAATCAGTTGTGCTTTTTGATGATATATTTGATAGTGGTGCAACAATTATAGAAATTGGAAGTGCTTTGAGTAAATTTAAAGTTGCAAAAATCTCACCTTTAGTTATTGCAAGAACAGTCGGTGGAGATATTTAATTAATTTATGATGAATGAAGAATTAGCATATTGGCTGGCTTTGGCTCATGTTCCAAACATTAAAATAAAGACAAAAAACGAAATTATTGTTCGCCTCTTTGAACGAAATAAAACCATAATTGACTTTTTTCAACTAGATACTTCTATCTGGGAAAAGGATTTTGAGCTAAACAAAACAGAGCTTGAACTTTTTATTGATGCAAAAAAAGAATTACCAAATTACGCTTTTATGGTCGAAGACCTTTTAGAACAAGGCTACAATATTCTCCCTATTACTTCATCAGATTATTCGCCAACATTAAAAAAGAACTTGGGAAGAACTTATGCTCCTCCGGTCATTTACACAAAAGGCAATCTTCAGATAATGAAAGAAAAATCGATTGCAATTCTTGGTTCACAAAAAGTAAATAATAATTCATTGCAATTCGCTGATAATGTCGTAAAAAACGCCTCGGCAAATCATAAAATTGTGGTTAGTGGTGTTGCAAATCGAATTGACAAACAAGTCCTTGACTCAGTGCTCAAATACAAAGAGCAAAGTATAATTGTTTTACCACAAGGGATAGCAACATTTCAAACGGGATTTAAAAAACATTATAAGCAAATAATTAGTGGCGATGTTTTAGTTATAAGTACATTTTATCCAAAATCGACTTGGAGTGCACAACTTGCTATGCAAAGTAATGCAATCATTTATGGACTTGCTTCCGAAATTTATGTTGCTGATTCAAATGAAGAAGACGGAACATGGTCAAAAGTAATGGATAATTTGCGAAAAGGAAAAACAATTTACGTAAGGGAATCAAATCCAAAAGAAAAAAACGCTAATAATATTCTCATCTCAAAAGGAGGCAAAGCTGTTGATATTTTTGGGAAACTAAACAATACTGCTGGTAAAGAAGATGACGAATCACAAAAAACATTGTTTGACTGAAATTTAAAAACTTGCAAATAACTATTAGCTAACTTTGCGGTAAAATTTAATCTCTAAGAACACAAGCTTAGAAAACAAAGCCAAACTCAAAAAACATTCCATTGATAAAACATTTCACACTTCATTGACTTCAAGACTTTTAACAAAAATTTAAAACTTGTTAATTATTTTGTAGATAACTTAAACGACTTTTAATAAAAAAATTGGAGATAATGAGTTATTTTTATAGTTCATTTTTAAACAATATTTACGATGCCTGAATTTACACATCTACATGTACACTCTCAATACTCCATACTTGACGGAGCAGCCTCAATATCAGCACTGATAAACAAAGTAAAGTCTTCAGGAATGAACGCCTTAGCACTTACTGATCATGGCACAATGTTGGGAATAAAAGAGTTTCATCAGGCATGCTTAAAGGCAAACATTAAACCTATTTTAGGCTGTGAAGCATATATAGCAAGACGAAGCATTCACGATCGGAGTCAACCTAGCGATAAGTCGGGAAACCATCTAATCATTCTTGCCAAAAACTATACTGGTTACGAAAACCTTATGAAAATGATTTCGAAAGCAAATCTTGAAGGTTTTTATATGCGTCCTCGTATTGACAAGGAAATGCTTGAACAATATCACGAAGGGCTTATTGTTAGTTCCGCTTGTCTTGGAGGCGAAATAGCAAGACATATTGCAAATGGGGATATAGAGGAAGCCGAAAAAACTATTTTATGGTACAAAAGTATCTTTAAAGAAGATTTCTACCTTGAAGTAATGCATCACCCAACCGAAAACCAAAGATTAAAGCTAAACGTCTCGGATATACAGTTAATAGTTAACGAAAAAATACTTGAACTTGGGGAAAAGCTAGATATTAAAGTTATTGCAACAAATGACTCACACTTTGTCAATAAAGAAGACGCAGAGGCTCACGACGTACTAATTTGCCTAACAACAAACGCCGATATCAACGATCCTGATCGTTTAAGATACACTCAAAGCGAATGGTTAAAAACTCCTGAAGAAATGGAGCAATTATTTGGCGATTATCCAGAAACACTCTCCAACACAATGGAGATTGCCAATAAAGTTGAAGTTTTCAAACTCGACAAAGCCCCTATTATGCCAGAATTTCCGATCCCAAGTGATTTCGGCACATTAGAAATATGGCGTGAAAAATTTGATAAAGAAACCTTAATTAAAGAATTTGGCGAAAAAATATTCAATGACCACGGAGGATACAATACGGTAATAAAAATTAAATTTGAATCTGATTATCTTACCCATTTAGTTAAGATTGGTGCAATTGAACGTTACGGAGAAAACTATTCTGAAGAAATTCGTGAAAGGTTGGAATTTGAATTAGACACAATAAAAAAGATGGGGTTCCCCGGATATTTCCTTATTGTACAAGATTTTATTGCAGAAGCTCGAAGATTGAAAGTTTTAGTCGGCAAAGGGAGAGGCTCTGCTGCTGGTTCGGCTGTGGCTTACTGCACAAAGATTACAGATGTCGATCCTATTGCTTTCAATCTACTGTTCGAGAGGTTTTTAAATCCAGACCGAATATCAATGCCTGACGTGGATATTGACTTTGATGATGATGGCCGCTCATTGGTAGTTGATTATGTTGCAAACAAATATGGGAAAAATAAAGTTGCTCATATTTGTACAATCGGCACTATGAAAGCAAAAGGAGCTTTACGGGATGTTGCAAGAATATTAAGAGTACCTCTTAACCAAATTAACGAATTCACAAAAAAACTTCCAAATAACGGTTCACTTAGTAATGCGTATAAAATAATTACCGCAGAAAGAGAAAAACACGAAACTTTAGAAAAAGTAATTTCTGATATTGACAGAAAGCTCAAAAAAGCAAATAGTGAAGATGACGAAAGTTTAGCACTCAAACTCGAAACTCGCAAACTAATAGCTGAAGGAATGTTAGCTGCTGAAAAAAGCAATGATCTGTTAATGCTGAAAACTTTTGATATTGCCTGTACTCTGGAAGGCTCTGTAAGACAAACTGGAGTCCATGCTTGCGGGATGCTGATTGGGCGCGATGCTTTAGATGAAAACATCCCCCTAATGCGTACAAAGGAAGAAGGCGGTCTTGCTGCAACACAATATGAAGGAAAATATGTTGAAGATATCGGATTGTTAAAAATGGACTTCTTGGGACTAAGAACTTTATCAATTATTAAAGAATGTCTTGCAAATATAAAACTATCAAAAGGCATCGACTTAGACATAGAATCTGTTCCGTTGGACGATGAAGAAACACTAAATGTTTTTAAAACAGGATCGACTACATCAATATTCCAATTTGAGTCAGAAGCGATGAAAAATCATCTTAAAACATTAAAACCCACACATTTTAATGATTTAGTGGCAATGAACGCACTATATCGTCCAGGACCAATGGAGTATATTCCTGATTATATTAGACGTAAACACGGAAAAGAAGAAACAGTTTACGACCATCCGATGATGGAAAAATTCCTGAAAGACACTTACGGGATAACAGTATTTCAAGAACAGGTGATGCTCCAGTCCAGAGCTCTTGGCAATTTTAGCCGCGGGCAATCCGATTCGTTGCGTAAAGCAATGGGGAAGAAAAACATCAAAGACATGGAAGAACTTCATGTCAAATTTACTGATGGCTGCATGGATAACGATGAGTTTATTAAAGGCTGCAAAGAAATTAACAAAGAACCTAAAGAGCTTATCGAAAAAATATGGAAAGATTGGTCTGCTTTTGCAAAATACGCATTTAATAAATCGCATTCCGTTTGTTACGCTTATGTGGCTTATCAAACTGCATATTTAAAAGCTCATTATCCAGCAGAGTTTATGGCTGCAAATCTTACCCGCAACCTTTCAGATATGGATAAGATATCGATACAAATGGAAGAGTGCAAGCGAATGAAAATCAAAGTTCTTAGCCCCGATGTAAACGAAAGCTACAAAGGATTTACAGTGAACAAAGACGGCAATATAAGATTTGGAATGGGCGGAATCAAAAATGTTGGATCAAATGCTGTTGAAAATATAATAACAGAAAGAGTTGCAAAAGGTGCATATAAAAACATTTTTGATTTTGTATCAAGAGTAAATCTAAACGCCGTTAACAAAAAAAACATGGAAGCATTAGCTTTTGCAGGTGCTTTAGATTGCTTTAAAGAAACACAAAGACCACAATATTTTTTACCAACACAAGAAGCCGAAACATTTATCGAAGCACTAATAAGATTTGGCAATAATGTACAATCATCAAACAACGCCGGAATGACGCTATTTGGAGAAATGGAATCGATGGCAGTTTCTAATCCGATTGTACCCGAGCTAAAAGAATACGACATGCTAAAATTCCTTAATGCCGAAAAAGAACATATCGGCATGTATGTTAGCGGACACCCATTAGAACCATTCAAATACATTATAAATGCAATTAATGTAAAAGAGTTACGAGAGCTTGACGAAGAAACAATTAAGAAAACAGACAGAGAATTTAAAATTGTAGGTTTTATTACCGAAGTTACCGAAAAAATGACCAAAAACGGCAAACCTTTTGGCAGAATTTCTATTATTGATTATACAGGCTCTTTTACATTTACGCTTTTTGGAAAAGACTATTTAGAAAACAAAAACTTCTTTGTAAAAGGGTACTCAATCCTATTAGTTGCAAAGTACCAAGAAGGATATAAAGACAAAACACAAAAATACTTTAATGTTACAAAAGTAATGATGCTCTCAGATGTTAAAGAAAACCATTTTACTAAAATCACTATAACTGTACCAGTAGAAAACGTAACAAACGAATTTATTGGAGACATTACCAATCTTGTAAAGAAAAACAAAGGAAAAATAAATATTAATTTTCAATTGTATAGCGAGGAAAACAAAACTGCAATTAATCTGTTTTCACGTACAGAAAGAGTAAGCCTTTCGGATGACATTATCGATTTTTTAGAAAACAATCCTTTTAATCTTAAGGTTAGTTTAAATTAAATATTTATATTAGTAAAAATTTTAAAAATAGAATTATGGCAGTAGAAATTAATGAGTCAAACTTTGAAGAATTAGTTATAAATTCAGGCAAACCTGTTGTGCTTGACTTTTGGGCAGTATGGTGTGGACCTTGCAGAATGCTTGCACCGTTTATCGAAGAAATGCACACCGAATATGGAGACAAAGCAATTATTGGTAAAGTTGACGTTGACAGCAACAACGAAATAGCAATGAAATATGGAATTAGAAATATTCCAACAGTTTTGTTTATTAAAAACGGTGAAGTTGCTGATAAAGTTGTTGGTGCAGTACCAAAATCGACTCTAACTGCTAAATTAGATAGTTTATTATAAACTCACCATTCTTAACTTTCATACATCGCTGCTACTCATTAGAGTAGCAGTTTAATATTATTCTTATTAATTAAGATTATGACAATAAACGAAATTCAGGATGAAATAATTCAGGAATTTGCAATTTTTGATGATTGGATGGATAAGTATGCGTACATTATTGAACTTGGAAACGAGCTTACCAAGTTCAATGAAGACGCACGAACAGAACAAAACCTAATTGATGGTTGCCAATCAAAAGTGTGGTTCAACGCAAATTATAAAGATGGCATAATTACTTTTGAGGCTGACAGCGATGCTATTATCACAAAAGGAATCGCATCATTGCTTATCAGAATTCTTTCTGGTCAAACTCCTGACGAGATTTTAAACACTGACTTATATTTTATTGAGAAAATAGGACTCACTTCGCACCTTTCACCTACCCGTAGCAATGGTCTAATGTCGATGATTAAACAACTAAAGTTATATGCAATGGCATTCAAAAGTTTAAATAAATAGCATTATGGATAAAATTACCGAAATTGAACAAAATATTGTAGCTGCAATAAAAACCGTTTTCGATCCCGAAATACCCGTAAATGTTTACGATTTGGGATTGATTTACAAAATTGATGTAGGCAATAACTTTGACGTGGACATTGACATGACATTAACGGCTCCAAACTGTCCTATGGTCGATCAAATAATCGAAGAGGTGCGAGTAGCAGTTAAATCAGTAGAATCAGTAAGGGGCGTAAGCATAAATATAGTTTTTGACCCACCATGGTCAAGAGATATGTTGAGTGATGAAGCAAAACTTGATTTAGGACTGTTATAATGCAATTTAAAATTCAATAAGGTAACTAAAAAGAGCAGCCACAAATTTATCAGAAAAATCATAATGCCACGTTGTGGTATATTTGTTCAGAAACAAACTTACAACATTAAGGTGAAACTTTCGAGGAGTAATACCAATTCAATGATTAATAATTCTCCGTATTCTCAGTTCTGAACCTTTATATTACTAAAGAGAGACAACCCACACAACAAAATTTGAGGAAGCACTTACATTATGGGGCGGTGGGGAAGAAAGCGTTGGCAATTTATTGATTAAATTTATTGTTGGTATGATTATTTTCATTAAATTCGTGATAGAAACTTAAAAACAAAATTATGCTAATACTAACATTAGACGCAGGTGGAACAAACTTTGTTTTCTCTGCCATAAAAGATGGTGAATTTGTTGGAGAAAAAATAATTTTACCTTCTAACGGAGACAATCTCGAATTATGTCTTAGCGGTATTGTTGAGGGATTTAGGTCACTTCAAAAATCGAATGATCAAGCCATTGATGCTATAAGTTTTGCTTTTCCTGGTCCGGCCGAGTTTAGTAAAGGGATTATTGGCGACTTATTTAATTTAACAGGTTTTAGAGGCGGTGTGGCTCTTGGTCCAATGCTCGAAGCAAAATTTAAAGTGCCAGTATTTATTAATAATGACGGAGACTTATATG
>JAQVPT010000189.1 GCA_028701945.1 Bacteroidales bacterium | reverse complement strand
AGGACGATATACATATTTGTTATCAAGGGCGGGATGCTATTCCCATGCTTTTCTTTTCTATTAAACTCTCAAAATTAATTTATTAATTTGTAAATACAATTATTTTGCAAACATACGAGGTCGGGGGGATTAGTAAAAATATCGACTGGCTTTAGCCATGAAATTTAATCTCCTTGGACTTTGTAAGCGAAGCGGATTATCGGTTATATTATTTTAATGTTTTATTCCTGTCATGGCTAAAGCCATTTTTATCTTATTTATCTTAAAACCCCGACCTGAAGGACGGGGTTAATTAAGACTTCCATAGTGTCGTTGTAGTTTGTTAATTTGCGGCTATTTTTTTATATAATTAGCAGCTACTTTTCTTAAAAAGAAAAAGCAGCGAATCTTCATCCGCTGCTCATTCTAAAAATGTGTTATTTGTTTATTTTTTATCTATTTTTCTTACAAACATTTTATTGTTATCGCTAAATCTAATGACATACATTCCAGGATTAAAATCTGATATGTCAATTTGTTCGGATGCAAACGAATCGTTGGAATAAATAACCCCATTAAGAACTTTTTGACCAGTAATATTTACAATTTCCCAGTTTATTTTTTCTGCTTTCCAGTTTCCAATGCTGATGTTAAGAATGTCGGTTACGGGGTTAGGGTAGATATTTATGTTTTCCTTAATATTTGCCAATTCAGCATTTACGTATTCATCAACAGTTCCATTACAAGTAACAATCACATCATCTGCACCACTTCCTGAAATCAAAATTTGCTCGTTATTGTAATCGCCAACAGCTAAATCAGCTTTGAGTCTTACAAAAAACGTTGTCTCATTTCCGCCAAACGAGTTGAAAATAATTGGAATGCTTTGAAATCCTGTACCAGATGTTAATGAAATTTGATAATCTAAAGGAGGAGTAATTGTTAACTGGCTATTATCTAAATCGTTACCGCTTAAGATAAAACTTTGTTCCGCCGAAGATCCGTAACCAAATATATAGTTAAATCCCTCAAGGATTTCAGGATTTGCAACAAGAACTGGCATTAGTTCAGCTTCAACATATCCATTTAAACTTACCGTTACATTATCTGCACCACCACCACTAATTGTGATAATATCAGAATTGTAAGTTCCGACATCTAGGCCTTCTTTGAGGCGAACAAAAATGCTTCTGTCTGCTCCATTGTATGCAGAAAGTGTGATTGCAGAAGATTGGAAACCTCCTGTAGGGATTTCTGATATTTGGTAGTTAGCTGGAGGAGTAACGATAACATTTGTTCCGTCAAGGTCAGAGCCGCTTATAACAAAGGACTGTTCGTAAGATGGTCCAGAACCATAGGTATAATAGAATCCCGTTAAACTTGTTGGATTTGCTGTAAGAACCGGTATTAGTTCTACTTCAACATATCCATTTAAGCTTACCGTTACATTATCTGCTGCACCACCACTAATTGTGATAAGATCAGAATTGTAAGTTCCGGCATCTAAACCTTCTTTGAGACGAACATAAATACTTCTGTCTGCTCCATTGAATGCAGAAAGTACTATTGCTGAAGATTGGAAACCTCCTGTAGGGATTTCCGATATTTGGTAGTTCGCTGGAGGTGTTACGATAACATTTGTTCCGTCAAGGTCAGAGCCACTTATAACAAAAGACTGTTCGTTAGATGGTCCAGACCCATAGGTATAATAGAATCCCGTTAAACTTGTTGGATTTGCAGTAAGTTCAGGAGTAGGCGCTAAACCGCCGCAATATATTTCTATATTGTCAACATAAATTCTTTTTGTACTTGATCCAATTTTAATTTTAGATGATGCTGTTCCGTCAGTGATTTCTACTGAATGAGTTTGAAAATCGGTAATAGGCGTGCTATTGCTACCAACTTGAGAGAAGTTTACACCATCTGCAGCATGGAATATTTGCATTGATGAATTATCAGAACCATATTTTGCATAATCGAATTCGACAGTGCCACCAGCTGATAAATCAACGGTTGGAGTAATAATATATCCGGCCGCTGAACTTGATCCAAGTTTAATTTCTCCACCAGCAGAGAATATTTTATATCCGTCCCATCCTGTTGTCTGCGTATATGTGTTTAATGAGCTTGAAACATCTGTGCTTCCTGGAGATGCATGTGAGCCATCTGTAAAACCACTAAAATCTTCAGATAGACAAGGATCTGTAGAAATATCAGAAACTGTTCCATTACAAGTTACATCAACATCTATTGCACCACCACCTGAGTTTGTAATATATTCAGAATTGTAAGTACCAACACTTAAATCAGACTTTAGTCTAACATAAATAGGTGTAGAAGTCAATGTTGCTGTAGAGTATGGAACTAATATGCTTGTTGCATATCCAGAACCTGAACTTAAAGAAATCTCATAATCTACAGGGGCTGAAATAGTAATATTATCGGGATAACCTGTAAGGTATGACCCACTTAAATTGTATGATTGAGCAGCAGATGGTCCAGAACCAATAGTGTAATTTAATCCATTTAAGCTAGTTGGACTTGCACTTAAACTTGGAGGAGGAATATTTGAAACATTTCCATTGCAGATAACATTTATGGGTGATGCACCACCGCCCGTATGGGCTATTAGTTCAGAGTTGTATGTGCCGATACCGAGACCATCTTTTAGTCTTACATAGATAGTTGTTGAATTAAGAATCGCTGAAGAAAATTGAATATCTAAACTTGTTGTGTATCCAGAACCTGAGTTTAAAGAAATCTCATAATTTATTGGAGCAGTTATCGTAATATTATCTGGAAAATCGGTTAGATATGTGCCGCTTAGTGTGTATGATTGTTCGTTTGACGGACCAGTTCCTATTACGTAGTTAAATCCACTGAGAATAGTAGTACTAAGATTTAAACTTGGGGGAGGAATATCATCAACACTTCCATTACAAGTTACATTAACTGTTGTAGCTCCACCGCCAGCATTAGCAATAATCTCAGAATTATAATTGCCAACTGATAAACCCGATTTTAATCTAACATAAATTGGAGTGGGCGATAAACTTGCAGATGAGTATGCAATACTAAGATTTGTAGCATATCCACTGCCTGAACTTAGTGAAATCTCATAATCTCCAGGAGCAGCAACTAATATATTCCCTGGATAACTAGTAAGATTTGATCCACTTAAATTGTACGATTGATAATTTGATGGGCCCGAACCAATAATGTAATTAAATCCAGACAGCGAGGATGCACTGACATATAAACTAGGGTCAGGAGGAATAGCAGTTACAGTTCCATTACAAGTAACACTTGTTGAACTTGCTCCACCACCTGCATTTGATATGTGAGCTGAATTATATGAGCCAATTCCTAAGCCTGCTTTTAGCCTGACGTAGATTGGCGTCGAAGGCAGTAGCTGAGAAGTGTAAGGGACGTTTAAGCTAGACGAAAAATTAGAATTGTCAAGAGATACTTCATAATTTGTTGGTGCTGTAACAATAATATTTGAAGGGGATTCAGTTAAATAATTTCCAAATAAATTATATGTCTGTGAATTAGAAGGTCCTAATCCGCTAACATAAGTAAACCCCGACAAACTAGTTGGAAATGACTCTAAACTTGGAGGCGGCACAGGAGATACACTTCCGCTAAGGTTTACGCTAATTGTGGTCGCACCTCCTCCAGCACATGTGATATTTGCCGAATTATATGAACCGATTCCTAAACCTGAAACTAATCTAACGTAAATAGTTGTTTGGGATAAAGTGGAACTTGTGTATGCAACATTTATTGCTGATGAAAATGTAGAGTTATTTAGCGAAATCTCATAATTTGCAGGAGCAGTAACAAGAATATTACCCGGATCTCCTGACAATAAACTTCCACTTAAATTAAATGTTTTTGAAGTTGAGGGGCCATTACCTACAATATAATTGAATCCTGATAATGCTGGAGTGCTAGTTGTCAATAATGATCCTATCACATAATTTGTGATTTGAAAATCATCAATAATTAGTTGTGAACCTGCATTTGCTGAAACTTTAATTCTAATATTATTACTTAAGTCATTAACAACAAAACTGTAAGTAGAATATGTTGATCCTGCAAAAGTTCTAGAATCTATAGTAGTGAATGCTCCACCATCAACAGATTTTGAAACTACAAATGTTCCACCGCCTGAGTTTCCTTCTTTATATTTAAAGCTAATTGTCCCAATTGTATTTACTGCTGGGCTGATAATAAACGCACTGGTATTCAATTGATATTTTACTTCACTTGTTCCTGTTATTGATGCTAGTTCCCAAGTGTTACCGCTATCGAAAGTAAAATTTCCTGTTGTGTAAGTTGATGGTCCATCTGAGAAGTTTTCGGATAAAATTATTGCAGAGAATGATTTAATCCCTATTGCAATAAGCAATAAAGTAATCCATACAAATCTTATGTTTTTCATGTATTTAGAATATTTTAAATGGTACAATAAAGTACTACCAGATTATTTTTTGAGTTTTTATCTTATCACCATGAATGACGGTAACGTTGTAAATACCTTTTTGATTGCTCATATTTCCATCTTCAATAAATATATCGTTTGAAAATGACTTGTAGTTTTTCTTATATATTACTCTACCAAGCATATCAAAAATAGTTACAGAGCATTCGTCAGATAAGGAGATGTCTTCGATATTAATATGTATTGAATTTATTGCTTTATAAATTGTTATGTCTGAAGATAGTTCGTTACTAAAACCATTTACCTGAACAATATTACTGTACGAGAAATTGCCGTCAAAATCGGTTTGTTTTAATCTGTAGTACGATATATTATTATATGGATTGAAATCAGTTGTATTATAATTAATTTGTTTATTACTGTTTCCTGCTCCAAGATAGTTGGTAACAAACTCAAAGTTTTTAGCATCTTTTGATCGTTCAATTGTAAAGTAATCATTGTTTATTTCTGATGAAGTTATCCATTCTAAATCGACAAGATTTTCATTTCGTTTAGCATTAAATTCTATTAACTCGATTGGCAAAGGTGTGTTTTTAAAACCTAGAGTTATTGGGCTAAATGATGAAAATGCAACTGAATTGTCAATGCTACCGAGAGAAATTGTTCCAGTTGAATTTGTGTTTCCTTGATTTCTCCATGAACCTCCAATGTAATGTGCTACTACAACATCAGCAAAATCAGTTATCCCGTACCTATTGTCTTTCCAATAAGCTGTTACTGTTGGTATTGATGCACCGACATTACTTGTAATATCCCAATAATCAATATTGCTAACATGATCAATAGTTACATCCTTATTTGTTATGTCTGAGTAAGCTGAATTGAAATACTCACCAGTAAATGCATCTGTAGCATTTGAAGGAGCTGTAATACCGATAGGTGCCCAAATAGTTTCACCAAGTGGGAATACAAAAGCATCATTACCAATTTTTTTAAGAGGACCATCTACCCAACTGCTAGCTGAACCAGGTTCGCTGTTAGTTCCTGCAGCGTCAGAGTGGACCGTAGCATTATCTTCAAGAGTGAAAATGTTTGTTGCTGTAGTTTTCATTATTCCTGTCATTAAAATTAGTTTACCGCTTGTAGTAATGGCATTACTTAGAGTAGTTTCATTTGAAGCAGCTCCCATATTTATTCCAATTGTTTTATTGCTTGATGTTGTTGTAATTGCATTACCAGTAACCTGATTTTCTTTACCTACATACCAAAAGTCAGCAACTTGGTTAAATGATCTATTTGCTTGTGCAAATTGTTGAACATTTCCGTTTGTAGAATTTGTACCATCATCAAGTCCTTGTGAGTGAGTCATATATAGAGATGTTCCAGTTTCAGTAGTAATTGTATTTGTTCCAACTGCAGCAACAGGCATTGTAATAGTAAGTGGAGTTGTATTGTCATCTGCCCAGCCAAAGTGAAGTGATGAACCTGTTTCAAGAGTTAAACTTGTAGTTAATCCGGTTATTCCGTTAAAAATCCAATCGTGTGAGGTTAGCTGAACAAAAGTATTGTTGTTGATATAGGTGTTTATTCCTGTCATACCAGTTGTTACACCAATATCTACAAGTTGAGGGTCAGATTCTGTTCCAGATCCATTGATTTCCATATACATTCTGGAATTATCGTCTGCTATGTCATTAGTAAATGTAGCTGATGGATTAACTGTTATATTTCCTGCAAAATGAACAAAACTTTGCATAGCATCTGGAGTGTTATATGCATTTCTGTGTAAATACAAGTTTCCTGTTGAATTGAACTCAAAGTTACCATTTATAGATGCCTGATGCTGAAAAATATCTGAGGAATAAGTTGCAGAAAAGTTGAAATTACCGGTATTAATAATCACATCTCCATTAAAAACTGCTCCATTAGTTCCTGTTTTATTGGTTGTCCCTCCGCAATATCCAGTGCCAGCATTATCAACAGTGAAATCATTATAAGTTACATTGATAATACCTATTCCCCCACCACATAAAGCCCAATCAGAATTAGAAGTAATGTCAAAGATTAAATTACCAAACTTATACCCCTGTGTGTTATTTGAAATTCCGTTAGAAATATTTAACAATCCAACATTCATTGCTGTACCACCAAAATTCCATTTTACAATTTTCACCGTTGAGCCAGCTTCAAAATCTTCAACTCCATCCCACATTGGGTGTATATTTTCTAAACTAGCTTGGTCAATTATCATTGTGCCACCATCTCTAACAATCAACGCACCATCTGCAGGTAAATCAATGTCTCCTTGTATTAATAATTCACCACCAGCTAAAACTTCTATCTTTTTGTTCGCATTAATAAATTCAGATGCAGGCGTATTATCATCATCATTTAAAATTAGTTGCCCACCATTTCGTATTATAATATCATTGTATTTATGAGTAGTATTTCCACCAGCGCCGATTCCAATATGATCTATTATTATTCGACTTGGAGTACTTGCATTTTCTGGTCCCTTATCATCAACTGTTGGTGTCCAGCTTGTTCCGTCAAAGTACTCCCAGTATGTGGTTGCTCCACCAGAGTTATTATAACTAAAGTCTGCATAGTCTGCTGTACTTCTAAAATCACCAGCAGCGTAAGTAAATGTGCTAATGGTAATAACAAGAGTTTCATTTCCTGTTCCACAAGTATTTGTTGCACTAATAGTTACATTTGTTACACCAGTTGCAGAAGGAGTTCCAGTTATTTC
>JAQVPT010000008.1:25917-28194 GCA_028701945.1 Bacteroidales bacterium | reverse complement strand
GCTGTCGCAATTGCTAACGCACTGCAGAAAAAGTTTCCCGAAATTGAGATACTTTTTATTGGTGCCGAAGGTAGGATGGAGATGGAAAAGGTTCCAGCAGCAGGATACAAAATCATAGGTCTGCCAATAATTGGAATGAAAAGGAAACTTTCTCCACAAAACATTACATTTATCATTAAACTACTTAAAAGCCTGCGAAAAGTAAAAAAAATAATCAAAGAATTTAAACCTTTAGTTGTTGTCGGTGTTGGTGGATATGCAAGTGGTCCAGCAATGAGGTCGGCATCAAATATGAAAATACCTTGTTTGATACAAGAACAAAATTCATATCCCGGTATCACCAATAAACTAATGGCAAAAAGAGCAGCCAAAATATGTGTTGCCTACGACAATATGGAAAAATTCTTTCCCGCAGACAAAATTATCAAAACTGGAAATCCAGTTCGACAGGATATTACCAATCTGGCTGAAAAACGTATCGAAGCATTTAAATATTTTAATCTTAATCCTCAAAAACAAACCATATTAGTAGAAGGCGGAAGTCTTGGAGCTAGAACAATAAATCATAGCATTGCTGCTGGTTTAGAAGAATATATAGAAAACGACATTCAAGTTATTTGGCAAACTGGAAAAGCCTACATTAACACTGCAAAAGAGCAAGTCGATAAAATAAATTCTAAAAACATATATGTAAGTGATTTTATTTACAAAATGGATTTTGCATTTTCGGCGGCTGACATTATAATATCACGAGCTGGAGCAAGCACAATCTCAGAGCTTTGCATTGTAGGAAAACCCGCAATTTTTGTCCCATCTCCAAACGTTGCCGAAGACCATCAAACTAAAAATGCTTTAGCCTTAAGCTCTAAAAATGCGGCACTATTAGTTAAAGACTCAGAGTCAGTCGAAACATTAAATCATATCGCTATTGAACTCATTAAAGACAAAGAACAAATAAAAACACTAAGTGAAAACATAAAGAAACTAGCTCTATTAAATTCAGCAGAACATATTGCTGACGAAGTTTATAAACTGGCGTATGGAAAATAAATATCACAACATATATTTCTTAGGAATTGGTGGAATTGGCATGAGTGCCCTTGCCCAATATTTCCATTTAAACAACTATAAAGTTGCTGGTTACGACAGATTTCAAAGCGACAATTGTAAGCGTTTGGAGAATATTGGCATTGACATCCATTATGAAGATAATTGCAATCTAATTCCTAAATTATATAAAAACCAATCGGAGACACTAATAGTTTACACCCCAGCTATACCAACCGACAGCACAGAATTAGCCTATTTTAAAACGCAAAATTTTGAAATTTTAAAAAGAGCTGAAGTTCTTGGAATGATAAGTCTAGATAAAACCGGAATAGCAGTTGCTGGCACCCATGGCAAAACATCTGTTTCAACTATAGCAGCGTGGATATTAAGTAATACAAAAGACTCATGTTCGGCATTTTTAGGTGGAGTATCAAAAAACTTCGGGTCTAACCTACATATAAACGCTAAAAGCAATATAATCGTAGCCGAAGCCGATGAGTTTGACCGGTCGTTTCTGCACTTAACTCCCTCAACAGCTGTTATTACAAGCATAGAAGCTGACCACCTCGACATCTATAATGATTTTGAAACTTTGCAAGAAGCATTTATACAATTTGCCAATAAAATCAAACCAGGAGGAAATCTAATTCTACACAAAAGTATTCAGAAAAAAATATTCGAGACACCTAACAAAAGTTTTAATATTTACACCTACGGACTAAATGATGAAAACTGTGATTATAATTTAAAAAACATAACGTATAAAAATAACAACTGCTACTTCGATATAGAAACTCCAGACAAACTAATTAAAAACATTAAATATCAAATTGGAGGACAACATAATCTTGAAAACGCACTAGCAGCAACAGCAGCAGCTCTACTTAACAATGCAGACAAAGACAGTCTCAAAAATTCTCTCGAAAGTTTTGCAGGAGTTATTAGACGCTTCGATATTAAAATAAAAGACAAAGATATAATCTACATCGACGACTATGCACATCATCCAGGCGAGATAAAAGCTTTTATGAATGCAGTTGCGGAGATTTATCCAAATAAAAAGATTACAGCAGTTTTTCAGCCTCATTTATTTTCAAGAACCAAAGATTTTTATAAAGAATTTGCCGAGAGTTTATCTAATTGCCATGAGCTTGTGTTGTTACCAATATATCCTGCACGCGAAAAACCAATTGAAGGAATAAATTCTGAGATAATCTATAAATACGC
>JAQVPT010000008.1:0-25907 GCA_028701945.1 Bacteroidales bacterium | reverse complement strand
GCAAGTGTAGAAAAGAAACATTTGTGCTCAAAAACAGAACTTATCCCATTATTAAAATCGCTTAACCCAGAATTAATTGTTACAATGGGAGCTGGCGACATTGACCAATTAACCGAGCCAATAAGAAAGGAATTTGCAAAATGAAAAAAGCTATTTTTAAAATAACAAAATGGCTTTTGTTGCTGACTTACATAGTCTTCATGCTTAGTTTTGCAAATAAAAAATCTGACAACATAATTTGCAGCAGCATAAACCTTATTATAGATAAACCCCATAAGTTTATTGACGAAGAATCTGTTAATAAGTTGTTGAATACTAATAATATAAAAATAGACTCTTGTATCATAGATAGTATTAATTTTGACGAAATTGAAAATATTCTTGAGGCAAGTCCATTTATAAGGAATGCTGAACTTTACAGTAAGTTTAATGGACAATTAAATATTATAATCAAACAGCGCAACCCTGTTATGCGGATAATAACAAACAATAACGAACATTATTATATAGACGACGAAAGTAGTTTAATGCCGATATGCAACAATTACACTGCCAATGTAATCACAGTAACAGGAAACATTTCGCACACATTTGTTACCAGCATCGACGCCACGGATATAAAAACAATAGATAAATCATACCCTTATACACTGAGGGAATTGTTCAATTACGTGAGTTTTTTGAATGAGCATGAATTATGGAAAAATCAGATAACACAAATATATATTAACGACTCAAAAGATATCGAACTTATACCTAGAGTAGGAAATCATATAATTATGCTTGGAGATTTAACTAACTATAAATTTAAGATGGGTAAACTCGAAGCAATATATAAAAAAGGATTCGCCCTAACTGACTGGAATATTTATTCTGTCATAAATTTAAAATACTCAAATCAAGTAATTTGTAAAAAGAAATAAACAATGGAAAACAAATCGGAAATTATTGCAGCTATTGACATTGGGACAACAAAAATCGTAGCTATTGCGGGAAGAAAAACCGATACAAATAGATTCGAAGTTATAGGTTTTGGAACCACAGCCTCAAAAGGTATTAGACGCGGAGTTGTTCTTAATATTGACGAAACAGTAAACTCTATCCGAATAGCTTTAAATAAAATTTTAAGTGGATCAGGATTGAGACTAAACGAAGTTTTCGTAGGTATAGCAGGTCAACATGTTAAAACTTCGAAAAACAGATGCAGTATTAAAATTGAAGATGAAGATTCGTTAATAAAAACGAAACACATCGATGCCCTCAGAGAGCTTATGCAACAATCACTTGAAGACCCCGGAGAAAAAATCCTGGATATAATTCCGCAATCTTATATTGTTGATAATGAGACAGGTATTGAAAACCCTGTTGCAATGAGCGGAAAAATACTACAAGGTAATTTCCATATCATAATGGGTCAAATGGCGATGGTTAATAACATAAAAAAATGTGCTACAATTGCAGGATTAAAAGTTAGTTCACTTATTCTTGAACCTATCGCATCAGCAGAAGCCGTACTAACAACCCATGAAAGGAAATCAGGTGTTGCTTTGATAGATATCGGCGGTGGCACAACAGACATTGCAATATATCACAACAACCACATTATACACACGGCAGTAATTCCTATTGGCGGGAATACGATAACTAATGACATAAAAAACCATCTGTCAGTTTTAGAAAACCAAGCCGAAGAACTTAAAATTCAATATGGGTCTGCCATTGCAGAAAAAAGTCAAGAAAACACAATTATTTCATTAGAAGGACTTAAAGGCAGAGAAGAAAAAGAATTTTCGCTTTTCGAACTTAACAGTGTCATCGAAGCCCGAATGGAAGAAATATTACATGCCGCAATGTTTCAGATAGAATCATCAGGAATTAAAGATAAACTCGCAGGAGGAATAGTTATTACAGGGGGAGGAGCATTACTGACAAATCTCAAACAACTTGCAGCATACCTAACAGGGAACGATATCAGAATTGGCTTTCCCACTGAATATATTGAAGGACCATATTCAGATATTATAAATAAACCCCAGTTTTCTACTGCTATAGGATTAATTATGAAAGGTGATGCGTACAGACTCCTAGAAATAGAAAAGTCGATATATGAAAAAATTAATGAAGAAACAAAAGAACCAGTAGAAGAAACCACTGATAAAAAGAAAAAAAGAAAAGAAACAAAACAAAATGGCGAACCTAAAGACTCATTAAAAACCAGATTCGCAAGATTTTTTGACGAAGACGAAAACTAAAAAAACAAAAACTATGGACGATTTAGAATTCATTATACCTAAAAACGAATCATCAATCATCAAAGTAATTGGTGTTGGTGGAGGCGGTAGCAACGCAGTCAATCAAATGATAAACATGGAAATTACAGGTGTCGATTTTGTTGTCTGTAACACCGACGAACAAGCACTTCGAAACAGCCCTGCTCCAATAAAAATACAATTAGGAACAAGCCTCACCGAAGGACGCGGAGCAGGCAATAATCCAGCTAAAGGTCGCGAAGCTGCGATCGAAAACCTAGCCGACATCGAAAAGATTTTAGATGACAACACAAAAATGGTGTTTATCACAGCTGGAATGGGTGGTGGAACAGGAACTGGTGCTGCACCAGTAATCGCCGAAGCGGCTAAAGCACGCGATATACTCACTATTGGAATTGTATCAATTCCATTTAAAGTAGAAGGCGAACAAAGAATAAATCAAGCTATTGAAGGTATCAACAAAATGAAAGAGTTTGTTGACTCATTATTGATTATAAACAACGAAAAACTACAAAACATTTATAATGACCTGAAAATGTCTAATGCTTTTACAAAAGCTGATGACGTTCTAGCCATTGCAACAAAAGGAATTGCAGAAATTATTACTGTACACGGATATATAAATGTTGACTTTGAAGATGTTAAAACAGTGATGAAAGACAGCGGGGTTGCCCTTATGGGATCTGCAAGAGCAGCAGGAGAAGACAGAGATATTACCGCTATCAAAACGGCTCTAAATTCACCACTACTAAAAGATAATGACATAAAAGGCTCTAAAAATATTTTACTCAACATTATGAGTGCACCTGGTGAGAACGAACTCAGTATGAACGAGTTTGGCACAATAACAAGCTACCTAAAAGATGTTGTTGGCAAAAATGCTAATGTTATTTGGGGTACTGGACACGACGACAAATTAGGCGACGAAATAAATGTTACGATTATAGCTACTGGCTTTGAGTCATTTCCTGGGCTATACGAAACCGACAAACCAGAAAAAGAAATCATACGCCTTAAATTTGGAGACACTCTCGAGAAAGTCGTTGATAACAAAACATTTGACGAGATAAAACAACTTGACGAGAAAGACAATAATCTAAACTTTGATGACGACGAAAAATCTGTCGAACTAGAACTAGATTTTGACAAATCGCTATTCAATGAAAAAGACGAGGACAACACATCTAATCTAGACTCAAATCCAAATAATTACAAGCATGTGAAAGACATTGACCACCTAAACGATTCTTTTTACTTAGACGAACTCGAAGATCAACCCGCAATACAGCGAAAAAACAATAACACAATCAACGACTAAATAAAATAACAATGAGCATATTTGATAGAATCAACGAAGATATAAAAAAGGCAATGATTGCCAGAGAAAAAGAAAAATTAGAAGCGTTAAGAGCTGTTAAAGCAGCCTTTCTAATTGCAAAAACTGAAACCTCAAATACCGAACTAACGAAGGAAAAAGAAATTCAAATAGTCCAAAAACTTGTAAAACAACGACGCGATGCCGCTGAAATTTATAAGGAGCAGAACAGATTAGACCTATACGAACCAGAAATATTTCAAGCAGATATTATTTCAAAATACCTTCCCGAACAAATGTCTCACGAAGAGATTAGCATTGTCGTAAAAGAAACAATCGTTAAGTTAAACGCCTCTGGCATGAAAGATATGGGGAAAGTTATGGGAGCGGTAAACGCCAAACTTGCTGGGAAAGCAGAAGGCAAAATAATATCAGAGATTGTAAAACAAAATTTGGATTAATAGTTTTGGTTTGAGAAATTGGGTTTTGGCGTGTAAATTTGTTCGCTTTTGCGAAAACAAATTTCATGACAAAACCTGCACATAAAAACAATCAAAATATTATCTAAAAAATAACATTTCCAATATTCTCACAAAAAAACATGGCCTAATAATTGGATATTATTTAAACAAAATTTCAATATATTTGTTAAACCATTTTAAATTATAATTAAAAACTATCAATTATGAAAAAATTACTATTGATTTTAAGCATATTTTTATTTAGTGCTACATTAGGTTTTTCTCAAAAGACTTATAAAATTCCTGATAATGGAAAAGCACAAGTAGAGATTAGTGTTCCTACTGATAAATGGACTGTAACAAATGATGATGGACTTTTTAGTATGGTTCCCAATGACACTGGCGAATCTGCAAGACTCGTTACAATGATGTGGGCATCAGCTGACCCCAATGCAGAGGATGCGATTGATGTAATAGCAGATGAAGCTTTTAAAGTAATCGAATCTTTACTTGAAGACATTACATGGGCAGAAGATGTTTCAGATTTCGAAAGTAATGGAATTAATTTTGTCGCAAACGACGGCTATGGTTATTACGTAAACGAGGACGGAACACGTGACCAAATGTCAACAACTATAATGCTGATGATTACTGATAACGAGGACATATTAACATTAGTCTTCTTTAGCACAGGTGACGCTTATGACAAGTGGCAAGATAGCTTATTAGAAGTTATTTTATCGATAAAACCAGCGAAGTGAGTAATCGGTAAACGGTAATCGGTATTAGGTATGCAGTAATCAGTAATCAGTAAATTTTACAAACGGATTACTGGTTAATTGATTACAGTTTTTTAATTTTGAAGCAATATTTTTGCATTTTCAATTGCCTGAACAGTCATTTTCTCGCCACTGATCATTGAAGCAATTTCGCTAATTCTATCGTCGCTATTAAGCTTTGAAATGCTCGTAAAGACCTTATCTTCAATTACTTGCTTAAAGACTTTAAAATGATTTTTGCCCAATGCAGCAACTTGCGGTAAGTGAGTGATACTAATTACTTGTGCATCAGTTGCAATATCTTGCATAATCTTACCCATTTTACTAGCGATTTCGCCAGAAACACCAGTGTCAATCTCATCAAATATTATACATGAAACTCCTGAGGCTTTGATAAGCAGAGATTTTAATGTTAGCATTAACCTTGAGAACTCTCCTCCTGAGGCAACTTTGTCAAGTGTTTGTGGTTTTACAGACTTATTGGCCGAAAACAGAAAATTAATATTGTCTATCCCATTTAAAGAGAATGTCTCCGAGATGGTATTTTGAACTTTAAAAACAGCATGAGGCATCCCAAGTTGCTTTAACTGATTAACAATATAATTTTCAGTCGTATCAAATATTGAGACTCTCTGCTTGCTAAGACTTTCTGCTTTTTCTGTACAAACAGCCGTTATCTGTTTCACTCTTACTTCTAAATTAGATATGTTTTGCTCTATTTCTTCAGTAATACTAATAAACTGGCGATATTCTACTAATTTTTGCTTCAACTCTTCAATATCCAGCACATTATGTTTTGTCAAAAGACTATTAAGCAAATCAATTCTACTATTTACTTTATCTAACAAGCTTGGATTAATTTCCGATTTATCAGCATCGTCAGCTATCTGTTCATTTATGTCCCTTAGCTCAATTATAATAGAATCTATTCGTTCAACAATTCCTTCAGCCTTATTATATGAGCTAGAAATTTTCACAATACTAGATTTCAATTCACCCAATAAAGAATCTATTGAAAATTCATTATTGTCAATCAAATTAATTGAGTTTGTTAATACAGACTTTATTTCTTCTGCATTTTCTAACATTAACGATTGAGCTTCTAGCTCATTAAGTTCGTTCTCATCATCAAGATTTGCCGTTTCAAGCTGGTTCGTTTGAAATTGATAGTAATCTATTTCTTGCTTTGCTTTTGCAAATTCTTGCTTTGCAAGCGCTAAATCCTTAACACTATTTTTAAATTCGTCAAAACTCTTTTGATAATCAAGAAGCGTTTTAATTGTTCCAGCAGTCGTGTCAATTATTTGCATCCTATATTCTGCAACAGAGAGTGCAAGATTTTCGTGTTGAGAGTGCAGATTTGTAATTTTTTCAGAGATCGTTTTAAGAATACTCAGATTTACTGGCGTATCATTTACAAACGCTCTAGACTTTCCTTCAGGAAGAATTTCGCGGCGAATAATTGTATTTTTATCATAGTCCAAATCTGCCTCATCAAAAATATCTTTTAACGCGGGATTAGATAAATTAAAACTACCTTCAACAATACATTTTTCAGATTTATCGAATAACACATCAGTATCTGCCCTTTTACCGAGAAGTAATGATATTGCACCTAAAATAATTGATTTCCCAGCACCAGTTTCGCCAGTAATTACCGAAAAGCCCGCGTCGAAATCAAGCTTAATCTCATCAATAAGCAGGTAGTTTTTTATAAATAGTTGTTTGAGCATTACTCAATAATAGGTTCTTTCATTATTTTCTCATACTTTGATGAGTTAGCAGGATCCACCTCTTTCATAATGTTGTAAACTCTTGCTTTTTCGTCGGGGAAACCTTCACTAAAAACATTTATAATTTCATCTCCCTTAGCTGTTGTATATAAAGTCATAAGAAAAGACCCAGGTTTACGACGATGAACATTTTTTAAGTCATCAAGAGCTTGCTCAATACTCGCACGACCTTCATTGGGTTTATCCGCCATTTTATCCATTCCCAAGCGATGATATGTGTACATAAAATCACGCATAGATGAGTACTGACTGTTTAGTAGGTTCTCAACTAACCAATATCTATTTTTTAAGTCTTCATAAGCTTTCCAACCTTTTTCTTGTGCGGCTTGTGCATTTTGAACAATCTTTTCTGCTTTTTGAAAATAAGGAGTCCCAGCACTCGAGCCAAATGAATCATAATCCATACCAATAATAATGTAACAGTAATAGGCTATTACAGATGTTAGATTGTTTGTAAATGTGTTTTCGTTAAATTCAATCGGTTCAAACTCTACATACTTAAACTGAAAATTATTGTCCATGTGATTAAATAAAGGAGATAAGTATGAAACACCATAAACTGGTCGTGATGATGAGACCTGTATCTTAGCATTAAACTCATCAGACGAAATCTGACTTTCGATTGAAATAAAAATATTACATTCTATTCGTTCGTCTCGAGTGTAAACATGATTTGTCCAATTTTGATTATTTATAAACTCGTATAACCCTTGCTGTAAAGATTGAAAAAGTTTATCATTGGTTGTTCCCTGTAATTTCGAATGATTTATCTGAATTCGACAATCTAACTCCTGATTAAAAGCCGAAAGTGAAACAAATAAAACAAAGAATAATAATAATATTTTTTTCATGTATTAATATTTTTTACAAATATTCCTCTAATTTATCAATTATATCAATTGCAACCAAATTCTTATCCTTTATTTTAAACTCTAATTTTTGTTCATTATTGTCGATAATCGTAATTTTATTAGTATCAACATTAAAGCCAGCACCATTATCGTTCATCGAGTTTAAAACTATAAAATCAAGATTTTTACGATTTAGTTTCCCAATTGCATTCTCAATTTCATTCTCAATTTCAAGTGCAAAACCTACTAGGATTTTATCTTTTTTAGTTCGCCCAAGCACTCCGGCAATATCTTGCGTAGGTTTAAGCTCAATGATAAGACTTTGATCTTTTCGCTTAATTTTAGAATCAATAATTTGCTCAGGCGTAAAATCTGCAACTGCCGCAGCCATTATTGCGGCATCAACTTTTTCAAAATTAGTTATTGCGGCATCAAACATTTCGTTTGCCGAGATAGTATTAATAAGTTCTATATTTTGGTGAATAGGTTTAATATTGACAGGACCTGAAATTAAAATTACTTTTGCACCTCTGCAGGCACACTCTTCGGCAAGTGCATATCCCATCTTCCCTGATGAATAATTCCCAATAAACCTAACTGCATCAATATTCTCATAAGTTGGTCCAGCAGTTATTAGAATAGTTTTATTGATCAGTGATTTTTTTTTTTGATAAAAAGATTTTATTTGCTCAACGATTGTCTCTGGTTCAGACAAACGCCCTTTACCAATAAGTCCACTGGCAAGTTCCCCTTCTTCAGGTTCGATAAAAATATGTCCTAGTTTTTCTAACTTATCCATGTTATCCCTATTCGCAGGATGTTTAAACATCTCAAGATCCATTGCAGGAGCTATAAAAATAGGACATTTTGCAGATAAATAAGTCGTAAGAAGCAAATTATCGGCAATACCATTTGCCATTTTTGCCATTGTATTGGCAGTTGCAGGAGCAATAATAAAACCATCAGCCCATAAACCTAAATCAACATGCGAATTCCAATTTCCATTTTCAGGATCAAAGAAATCGACAAGTATAGGATTTTGAGATAAAGTTGCCATTGTTAATGGCGTAATAAACTCTTTTGCTAAAGGGGTCATAATAACCTTTACAGCGGCTCCCTCTTTTATTAGAAGCCTTGTTAAATGAGCAGCTTTATATGCAGCAATACTGCCAGTAAGGCCGAGTAAAAAGTTCTTTCCCTTTATATCAGACATTATTCTTTAAACGCTAGTCGGTTCTGTACTTTCAGGTGTTGGATAAGCATAATAAATCCTGTCATTAAGAAACTCTTCCAAAGATATTAAAGACGCCTTAGGCAGTTTTTCAAAATATCTTGAAACTTCTATTTGCTCACGATTCTCATGTACTTCTTCCAAATTATCATTGTAAGTCGCAAACTCTTCTAGCTTTTCATACAATTCTGTTCTTAATTCAGCATTGATGTGATTAGCCATTCTTGAACATATAATGACAGCCTCATAAATATTACCTGTTTTTTCGGCTATTGAAACGATGTCTCGAGTGGTTGTTGTTACAGGTGCTTCTGATTTTTTGTAGTCCATATTATTTATCGATAATTTTTAATGAATTATTGTAAAATCTCTCTGCTTCTTTAATCTTATCCGACTTAGGGAAATTGTCAACGAAAGAAAAATAAGCGTCTATTGTGTTTTTATATCTTTCATTTTTCTTTGCCACAATACTATTTTCGGCAAGTAAAAACGACGACTTAATTATTGTAAACAGTATTTCTTCTCTATAATCAGTATCAGGGTAATCTGTTAATACAAGCTTTAAAGAAGTTATCGCAGCTTTGTAGTCGCCTATATTATAAAATAAATAAGCATTATTAAAAGCCTTTGTCTCAAGTTTATACTGGAGTTTATCAACAAGTTCATCGGCTTTTTTACGTTTATCGGATTCTGGATATTTTTCGATAAAAAGTTGCAACTCCTGTAAAGCCGCTTTTGTGTAAGTTTGCTCAAGAGAAGCTTCGGGTGATATTAGATAATAACAATATGCAGCAAGATATTCTACCTCCTCAACATGCTCGCTTGATGGATATTGACGTGCATAATCTTTAAAAAGATAGGCTGCGAGAGAATATTCTCCTAAACCATACGAGCAATATGCCTGATAGTAGTTTATTTTTTCAGCTTTATCGGTACCCCGGTAAATAGACCGTAACTCCTCCAACAAGGACTGTGCTTTATAATAATCTTCATTTTCGTAGTATCCCACGGCTTTTTCAAACTTCAACTCATAATCAGAACTCTTTACTAACTTCTGATATTCGCTGCAAGACGAAGTCATAAACACAATTAAGGCAAAAACCAAGTAATATATTCTATTGTTTTTTAACATTTTGCAAAGATACATTATTATCGTTGAATATTATAAATTATTTTTATAGCTAATTTCTATTTTAACAGATTGCTACGTAAAGTGTTTTAAACGCTGTATATCTGATTTTATTTTACACCTAACACCATTTTTTTTTATTACTCTATGTTCAGCTTATCAACTGAACTCTCGAACTAATCGCTACAACTGAATTTAAACGACATTGCAGCTTCAAGACGATCTCTAGCTTTCAAATCTTTTAACTCAAATTGTTCAACTTTATTATCATCAAACAACCAAATTTTACTAACAAATTTAAAGGCAATTTCAAGGTCATGACTAGAAAAAACTATACATTTTTTGTTCTTTTCAGCTAACTCACTCAATTTTTCTAACAATTTATTTTTTGAATAATAATCGAGAAAAGCTGTTGGCTCATCCATAAGAATTACTGGTGTTTCCTGAACAAAAGCCCTGCAAATCATCGCCCTTTGCCGTTCACCGTCACTCACCGAATAAAGAGGCTTGTCTTTAATGTGGCATATTTCAAGATCCTCCAAATATTGAAGTATTATTTTATTGTCTTGCTCTGATTTTTTGTCAAAAATATTGGTGTAAGGACTACGTCCCATAGCAACCAAATCGAATATCTTAATATTTGAATAATAATCGAGACGAGAAGTAACATAACTTATGATGCGTGAACGTTCTGCGTGTTTTATCTTATTAATCTCTTTGCCGTTGATATAGCAATTCCCCTCCAAAGGTTTAATTACTCCAGCTAGAGTATTTAGCAGAGTACTTTTTCCAGTTCCGTTTCGCCCAACTATGCAAATAAAATCTCCAGCTTCGGCAGTCAAATTAATAAGATTAGTAAGAGGTGCTCCGTAGCCAATCAATAAGTCCCGTATTTGCAATAGCTCTGTCATCAAATTACTGTTCTTTTATTTCGCACTACAATCCAAATAATAAACGGAGCTCCCATAATTGCAGTAACGGCATTAATCGGCAAAATACCCTGAGTCGTGATTGAGTGTGTCAATATATCGCTGCTAACAATAAATATTGCACCAATAAGACTTGAGGCAGGAATAAGCACAAAATGATTAGCGGTGTTAAATATCCACCTAGCAACATGTGGAGCAGCAATTCCAATAAAGCCAATAGGACCACAAAAAGCTGTAACAGTTCCGGTAAGCAAACTCACAAAGGTAAATACAATAATGCGTTGCACTTTGGTATTTATACCCATACTTTTAGCAAAACTCTCTCCAGGCAGTATAAGATTCAAATTTTTAGACATTAAATAAACTCCAGCAAGTCCAAATACAATAATCGGAAAAATTAGCATTATATCTTTATATGAAACAGCATCAAGATTTCCCATTGTCCAAACAACAAAAGATTTAACACTAATATCATTTGCATAATATTGCAAAATACTCACAATAGAGCTTACCACACCGGCAATTAATATACCTATAATTAGTATGCTGATATTATCACGAACACGAATAGAAACTGCTAAAATTATAGACATTACCACAGCAGCACCTACACCAGCACTAATCAACAAACTAACATTAGAACCCCAAAAAGCGTGTGTCCCAGCAAACACACTTCCCCCAAGTACAAACAAAGCCACACCAAGAGATGCTCCGCTACTAATACCTAAAACATAAGGACCCGCAAGAGGATTTCTAAAAATACTTTGCATTAAAAGTCCTGATACCGATAACGCAGCACCAGTAAGAATTGCTACCAAAACTCGCGGAAACCTAAACTCCTTAACAAGAATATAATAATTTTCATCTTGATTATTGCCAAAACTTAAGAAGTTAATTATTTCTCTAAATGGAATTTCAATTTGACCCGTCGAGAGGTCAATCAAGATAAGTATTCCAAGAACAATTGAAATAGAAACAAATATTATTGTAGTAAGCAATCGACTCATATTACTTAATTTCTTGATAATAATAGAGATCGTAATTTGAGTTTATACCATAAAAAATATGACTAAGATCTTTAAGTATAATATCAGGATGTGTTATCCCTGATTCAAAAAAATCGTTACCTCCATAAATATTAAGTCTCTTATTATTATTAAATATTCGTGCATTATTAACAGGAGCAAAATTCACTAGACGAGGTTCTATACTTATTATTTCCGATTTTTTTGTAATTGCATTTGTATTAAGCCAAAAATCAACATTTTGCGATACTGCAAATATCTCTTCAACTGTTAATGCAACACTTTCGTAATCTTTTTTATCAGTCATTTTATATGTCCCACCAGCATCTTCAATAAATTTAACCATATATGAGTCCGCTCCAGGCACCCACCAAGTTCCCTTCCAAGGTAAGTTTAAAATAATTTCTGGAGATGATTTACTACCATGTGCAATGTTTTCTTTTACACCGAGGTAATTATTTTTAACGCTATCGAAATATTCGTTGGCAAAATCAAGATTATCGAAAAAACATGCAAAAAACTTTATCCACTCCGTACGACCTAAAGGAGTGTTTTCTAAAAAATCTGTTACAAAAATAATTGGGATGCCAATTGCCTTCAATTTTTCGCAACCTGCAATACTACTATTATCAATCCCATAAGCAAAAATCACATCAGGATTAAGCGAAATTATTTTCTCGAGGTTTATTTGATTTCCATAACCTATTTCAACTATTTCACCTATTTGGATTTTATTTCGAAGGTCTTCGTTAAATAAATAATTTGCTCCACTAACACCTTTAATTGCAGAAGCTTTATCGATTTGTGAAATAAAAGAACAATGTGTAGTTGACAAGCAAACTACTTTTGATACTGGAATTTGAATTATATCTATATTCGCAGATGCATAATCGTTTTTCGAAGAAAGTAAATAATTATATGTTTGATCCGAATTATTAAGTCTGTCTTTTATCTTAATTATGTAACCCTCTTCTATTTCTGATATTTCGAATCCTTTGGCATAATCATTTTCAATAATCTTACCACTTGTGTTTTCATCAAGTTTATTGTTACATGCACTAAAAGCAATAACAACTATAATTAATATGTAAAATGACTTTTTCATTATTTAAAAACCTCTGATGATGCAAAGATAATCAGAGGTTTTTAAAAATTTGATAATTACTCTATTTTGATAAGATTAACTTTTTATTTACAACATAATTACCTGTCTTAATCCGTAAAATATAAAGTCCTTCTGGATAAGATTGCATATTTAATTGATATTCGTATGGCCCGTAATTTTCTGCATTTACAATTGTTTTTCTACCTAAGGCATCATATACTTCAATTGTTGTAACATCAAATCCTTGATCCAAAGCCTTAATATTTACAAGTCCAGTTGTTGGATTTGGATAAACCTCAAAACTTGATTCTGCAAGCAAACTTTCAATATCGACAAGACACGATATGGGTTTAATAGACATTGCAGAGCTAAAATTGTAAAGTTCATTCACTGTTTGCCAAAGTCCCGTTGTTTTTTGGAGATAAAGGTCGTTGTTTGCTGGATTTACACCTCTAGATGTAACGATTGGCACAGCAAAAAGATCGTCATTTACACCATCTGAATTCGCATCTTTATATGTTATTTCAAATCCTGCATAAAATGGACCATCAACACTTATTGGAGAATCAAAAGCAATAACGCTCGACTGATTAGCTGTTAAATCTTTAATATAAACTCTTTTCTCGCCAAGCTTTAAACTATCTATAGGCCCATTCGCATCGCCTTTCCACACACAGAATTTAATACTGTTTGTATAAGAACCATACACAGCATGAGTTACTGGCACTATCAAGCCCTCTACCTGACTAAAAGTATGGCTATCAAAATAATTAGCATATTTCTTAATTTTATGTCCGTTGTGTCCGGCCAAAAACCCCCATGTGCCTGTTGGCACCCAAGTCTGAACAGTTTCACCAGAATTGACAGTTGTTAGTGTATCGCAATATGTTTGAACAGCACCGCTAAACACATAAATATAATTATCTTTTACCAATTGGCTCGATCCACAAGCATTATTAACAGTAAGAGTAACATCATAAATCCCAGCTATTGGATAGGTTATCCCAATTGTTGGGGAACCTTCGCTACTGCTTATAGGTGAACCTCCCTGAAATTGCCATGTATGTACAGAAGGCAAACCAGCTGACAGGTCTTGAAAATGAACAGTTTCGCCAGCAGCAATCAATCTTGGCAAGGCGGTAAAATTTGCAATAGGTGCTTGAATACATGGGTCAGTCGCAGCAACAGTTATGTAAAGCTCCTTAGTCAATGTATCAACTCCCAAATTATTACTAACAGTTAAAGTAACATTAAAAACCCCCTCTGTATCATATCGAATTCCCACTGGATTTTGTTGATTACTTGTAGGAGGTGTTCCATTTTCAAATTCCCATCTCCATTGATATGGTAATCCACTGCTTAGGTCAATAAAATTTATTTGTTCTCCTGGCTGTATAACCGTGTAATTTGCGGTAAAGTCAGCAACAGGAACAGTTGTGGCACCAGGTATAACATTTATATATTGAATTTTAGTTTCGGTATCCTGAACATTATTCGTTTTACGACATCTGAGTTCTACAGTGTAAAGCCCCGGTGTATTGTATGCAATTGGTGGTGGAGCAGAATCGGCAAAAGCAGGAGGAGCACCACCCTCAAAAGCCCAAGCCCACTGATTAAATGGTCCATTTTGTGATAAATTAGTATATCGCACAACTCCACCAACAGGGATTGTCCTAAAATCGGCTACAAAATCGGCAATAGGTAATGTTGGATCAGGACTTACAGTAATACAGTCTTCGCAAATATAAGTATTTTGAGATGTCGCATTTTGAACTTGCAAAACGACATCGTAAATTCCAGGAGTGTTATAACATATATTTGTTGGATGCTGAGCAAAAGAATTCGGAGTTATCGCACCTGGGAAACTCCAATTCCACGATGTGGGTAATCCAACCGATTGATCATTAAAGTTAATACATGTACCTGCTATTATGTCATAAGCAGATGCCACAAATGCCGCAGTAAGACCTGCTGTTCCATCTGTAACAGTAATATAACTAGTTTTTATTACCTCATCAGTATCTGCTCCATCTCCAACAGTTAAAGTAACAGAATAAACACCAGCAGTTGGGTAAGTTATAACTGGATTTTGGACTGTTGATGTTCCAGGTGTTACTCCTTCAAAAGCCCAGTCCCAAGAGGTAATATTTCCAATCGATTCATCTGTAAAATTAACAGTTCCACCTACAGCAACAACAGTTGGAGTAGCCGAAAAAGCAGCAGTAAGAGTTCCAGCAGCAACTACTTCGATGTACAATGTTTTTGTTTCAGCATCATTACCATTAGCATTAGTTGCAGTAAGCGTAACGTTATAAGTTCCAACAGTATTATAAACCACACTTGGGTTTTGAACGTTACTTGTAAGCGGCGTTCCTCCAGGAAAGTCCCATTCCCAAGATGTTGGATTATTAGTTGACAAATCGGTAAAGACAACTGTTCCCCCCTCAACAACAATAGTTGGAGCTGCAGAGAAATTAGCAACTGGAGCATTGCCTGTAGCCGCATTTGGATCATATCCATCCAAAGTTTCAGCATTAGTATTTGTTGGATCCAACCAAGGTTTTAACCGACGATTATCAGCTGTTCCATTAATTATCCAATGCTGACTAAACATACCATATAAATCATACTTATTAGAATTTGGAACGTTACAACCTGATGCTCCTCCTGTTAATGTACCAACAATTAGTTTATTAGCACCCTTAAAAAGAGCCGACCCGGATGACCCGCCTTCAGTAATACCCCAGTCGGTAGCAGTTTCTACCCAATTGGCCACCCAGTGCGAATTTGCAAGGGCACCTGACCAAGACTGTATTGTAAGAGCAGAAGTATAAGTTGATATTTTTTTGATATCGCCTGATGGATGATGTATGCAAACGCCTGCTGCACTTGGAGTAGTACTTCTATCCCAACCATTATAATAAGCATCAATTGCTGCCAATTCAGCTTCGGTTGTCATTAATTCAAGCAATAAAAAGTCGGTACCGCCACTCTCTGGTCCACGAGATCTAAACTCGGAACCAATAATACTTTCAAAAGCTGGTGCAGTGGCTGGGTTAGTACACCCTGCAGCCTCAAAATGGAAATAAAATTGCCATTGTGCCATTTGGGCAGCACTTGCATCACCACCACAATGATCGGCAGTTAGGAAGTATGGCGTTCCGTCATTTGCTGTATTGTTCACCAAGGTACCAGTACACAACCCACCTGCCAAATATATAACAGCAACACCTTTTTTCTGAGTTTGCCAATTATTACCCTCAGGACAATTAATATTCACATTACATGATCCAGAACCTCCAAAGTTTGGGTTTTTTTCATCACTATAATAACCAACAAACTGATCCACAGACCTGTAATTATATACAATACCTTCAATATCTAAAGAAATATCTTGCGGATTTACTTCAGGTGATAAAACAAGTTCAAGATTTGTAATTTCTCCCTGTATCATCTGAGTAGAAAAACGCTCTGTATTCGTTGGATTAGTTCTATGGTCGTAATAACCCAATAATTGTTTTCTGTTTTGGTTATAAAGAAATAACTGAGAACCTTCGGTAAGATGAAATTTGCTGTACAATAACACCAAGGCTTTTGCTTCACGAGAAGCAATTTGAAGTCTCCAAACTTGTGTCCCATCTTCAAGAATATCCCAAGTACCAGAATTTTGAAGCGATATAGAAGTTGAAATAACTCTCCCGACCATATACATTCCACCATTTTCCTCTGTTTGCAAATCTTCTTGCATTATTAAATCCATATTTGGCTGAGGCAATATAATTCTATCTACATTTTCACTAAGATTTTTACTTGTATAACTTACAGGTAAGCCACCAAAACTTTTTTGCGAATATGCGTTATAACTTAGGAATAGCAACAAAATGCTAGTAAACAGTAATGTGATTTTTTTCATTTTTAGAACTTTAAATTGTTATAAACAATAAACATTGCAAGATAGTTAATAAAATTTAATCCGAAAAAGAATTGTATCTTTTTTGTAAAAACGCAGCAGTTTAAAAATAGTTGCTTAAAAAAACATATAAATACACCTTCGTAAGTCTTTAAAATTCAGGCAAGTAATAAAGAAAGTAAAAATAAATGAAAAAAAAGTGCAAAAAAGTTTGGGAAAGTAAAATCAATAAGTTTATCTTTGCCGTCCCAAAACGATAGGGAAAATGATTGATTAGCTCAGCAGGTAGAGCACATCCCTTTTAAGGATGGGGTCCGGGGTTCGAGCCCCCGATCAATCACTAAGAGACACAATTACAAGGTGTCTTTTTTTTATTAATACCCCTCTGTATCTTATAGTTAGACTAAAATCCCAATCGCAGTAAGCTCGATAAAAAAGTAATTAGTCTTTCTGATTTACAAATAAATTTCGCCTTTAAAAACAAATTTCGCAGGTCCAATAAGCTTAATATTTTGATAAATTCCAGCATTTTCATCAAAACTAACTGACAGCTTTCCGCCTTTTGCAAGCAAATCAATTGTTGTTGCAGAGGTTTTTTTGTAAAAATGAAGCGTAATTGCAGTCGCAACAGTACCAGTGCCACATGAAAGAGTTTCATCTTCGACTCCTCGCTCAAAAGTTGCAATTTTAGAATTATTATTATGAAATTCCACAAAGTTGACATTTGTACGTTCAGGTGCAAACCTCTCTTGATTAGCGATTTTTAACCCCTCTACATACACATCAAGCTTGTTAATATTGTTAATAAAACTAACAAAATGAGGAGAACCAGTGTTCAAAAAACATCCATCCTCAAACGTTTCGATTTCTGTAACATCATTCATACCCAACAAAACCAGATCACCTTCTATATCAGCCTTGTGCACGCCATCAATTGCCGAAAACGCCATTTCGTTTTTTGCAAAACCATGTTTATTTGCATAAGCTGCAATACATCTTCCTCCATTTCCACACATACTTCCTTCAAAGCCGTCAGAGTTAAAATATTGCATTTCAAAATCATAGTCTTTCGATTTCTTAATAATCATAACACCATCTGCACCTATCCCAAAACGTCTGTGACACAACAAGGCTATTTGTTCATTGGTAAGCTGAAAAATTAGTTTATTTGACTCAATAATAATAAAGTCATTACCGGTTCCATGATATTTTTCAAAACTTAAAATCATAAAAATTTGTTAAAGTCAATAGGTAAAAAAACAATATTTTTTTAAAAACGTTAATTTTATGTAAAGTAAATAATTTTTTATCAGAATAATAACCTAATTAAGGAAAAATATGAAAGCAAAAGTTTGGTTAATCGGCTTCTTTGCAGGATTGTTAGGAGCCTTTGTTGCAATTATGATTTTTTGGGGGGTATATTCTCCAAAAGAACTAGAAAATGTTTCTGACAAACATAATCTTGTCAAAGAATTTTACGAATCTCATGAAAATAATCATGCAGACATTATCCAGCCTGTGTTATTTGGAACTAATCAGGCTGCGGGAGAGACTAATTTCACAAACTCAGTTGAGTTAGGATTGCCAGCGGTTGTACATGTGAAAACTCAATATAATCAACCCAACTACACCTTATACGACTTTATTTTTGGTACAAATCCAAGATACTCAACTCCAGTTATGTCATCAGGCAGCGGAGTAATAATTTCAGCTGACGGATATATTGTAACCAATAATCATGTAATTAATAATGCCGAAATAATTGAAGTGGTTTTAAACAATAAAAATTCATATCCTGCCAAACTTATTGGACGTGATGCAACAACAGACATCGCATTATTAAAAGTAGAAGCAGAAAACTTACCCAATATAAGTTATGGTGATAGTGATGAGCTAAGGATTGGTGAATGGGTTATTGCAATTGGAAATCCATTTAACTTAACTTCGACAGCTACTGCCGGAATAGTTAGTGCAAAAGCCAGAAATATTAATATCATGTCTGACAATATGGCAATAGAATCGTTTATTCAGACGGATGCTGCGGTTAATCCCGGAAATAGCGGTGGAGCATTGATAAATACTAAAGGCGAATTAGTAGGAATCAATACTGCTATTGCATCAAAAAACGGCTCGTTTGTAGGCTATTCTTTTGCAATTCCCGTAAATATTGTACGTAAAGTTGTTGCCGACCTTGTTGAGTTTGGCGAGGTGCAACGTGCTTATTTGGGATTAGACATGGTTGATATTGATGCACAAATTGCAAAAAAATTAGATATAACTAATATTGAAGGCGTTTACGTTGCACGAATTTGGGATAATGGAGCAGCCGATAAAGCAGGAATAGAAATTGGAGATATTATTGTTGCAATTAATTCAAATCAAGTAAATAGTAATTCAGAATTATTAGAAAATATTAGTCGTTTTAGACCGGGCGAAACAATTAACATACTTGTTAAAAGAAACAATATGCCTAAAAAAATAAAGGTTAAACTTCAAAATAAATATGGAGAAACTGGTCTAACCCAATCTCAAAGTATTGATAAACTTGGGGCTAAATTCGAGCCAATTAGCAACAATGATAAAACCAGATTAAGAATCAATTCAGGAGTCCAAGTTACTGATGTTATGCCCGGCAAATTTGCTGCAAACGGAATTCAAAAAGGCTTTATAATTGTTAAAATAAACAATACCTACATAAATTCTGTTGAAGATATTGAGAAATTAATTAATAATACTGATGGCGTTTTTCTTGAAGGAATTTATCCAAATGGAACTACAGCATATTATGCCCTTAAATTATAATAAATGACAAAAAATAGAAAAACGGCTATTGTAATTGGAGCAACCGGTTTAACTGGCTTCGAACTAACAAAACAACTGATTAAAAACGATAATTTTGAGAAAGTAATCATATTCGGTAGAAGAAAAACAGGCCTTTCAAATGATAAGCTGCAAGAATATATTGTCGATTTTGACAAACCTGAAAGCTTTGCCGAAAATGTAAAAGGAGATGTTCTGTTTTCATGTATGGGAACAACTATTAAAAAAGCTCGCACAAAAGAGAATCAGTATAAAGTTGATGTAACCTACCAATACGAAGTAGCAAAAGCTGCACGAGAAAATAATGCAGAAGCCATCGTATTAATATCATCTGCTGGAGCAAATTCAAAATCGTCAATATTTTATTCAAAAATCAAAGGGCAACTAGAAAATAAAATTAAAGAATTATCATTTGAGAGATGCCTAATCTTTCAACCAAGTGTATTGATGGGACAACGCACTGAAAAAAGGACAGGAGAAGAATTTACTGCTAAACTTGTTAATTTCTTTTCTAAAACACTCCCTTTTATCAGAAAATATCGAGGAATTGACACCGCTATTCTTGCACATGCAATGATTAACGCATATCTGTCCGAAGAAAAAAACAGAACATATAAACTTGACGAAATATTTAGTGTAAAATAGATGGGATGGGACTATGACAATTGATAATCAGGAATATTGTGATTCTGTGATTCTGTGATCCTGTGATGCCGTGATTCTGTTCGCTTGTTCCATTGTTCAAATGTTCGAATGTTCGAATGTTCGAATGTTCTTACTTCAAAATATCTAGCTTTCAATAATCTTAAAGAATTTGCACAAATCTCACCGACTACCGATTACTGACATCACCGATTACTTGTTTGTTGTTCCTGTGATTCTTCGATACAGTGAGTTTTACTTTTCCCTTTGTGCTCTTTGTGCTATTATTTTGTTCCCCTTGTGGTAAAATAAAAGAAACCACTAAGGACACTAAGAATTCACAAAGGACACAAGCTTATGTTTATAGAATCTCTACTTCTCGTTGTTCGATTGTTTCGTTGTTCGTTGTTCGTTGTTCGTTGTTCTTACTTCAAAATCTCAAGCTATCAATAAACATAAAGCATTTGCACAAATCTCAACGATTACCGATTACTGACATCACCGATTACTTGTTTTTTTGTTCTATTACTCGCTTTGCTCGTGAGGGCTTCGCCGTTGTTCTAATGTTCTCTTGCTCTTACTTCAAAATCTCAAGCTATCAATAATCATAAAGCATTTGCACAAATCTCACCGATTACCGAATACAAAAATCACCGAATACTTGTTTGTTGTTCAATTGTTCAAATGTATTAATGTGATTCTGTAATCCATTAAAACCTTGATAGAACGACTTATTTGGGTTATCAAATACGCTCAAAAAGTCATAAAGTTAACAGGTCAAACGCAGACTTTTCTTATCATAATAATTTCAAATGTTTTTCATTACTTTTGAGTCTGAAAGACTCATTTATTTTAACCTTTGACTGAACGTAGTGAAAGTCAAGGGTTAAAATATGCCGATGAATATCTTTTGGCATGATTTTTTGGTGCATAGCACTCCAAAAAGCATGACAAAAGAAAAGTATGCGTTTGCCCTGATAAAATTAAAATTGACAGTCTGCTATTATTTATTTCTATTATCTTTGTAAAAAAAACATGACCAATAACGATATTCTTCGACGCTTACGATTTATTTATGATTACAATGACACAACAATGATTGATATTTTTGCTTTGGGCAATTGTAAAACAAATCGTGAAACTATTTCTGGAAACTTAAAAAAGGAAAATGACGAAGGTTACATCCGTTTATCTGACTATGATTTTGCAATGTTCTTAAATGGTTTTATCATTTTACAACGTGGTAAGCAAGAAGGAAAGGAACCGGTTGCCGAAAAGGTGCTAAACAATAATATTATTTTCAGAAAATTAAAGATTGCTCTTAACCTAAAAGATGAAGATATTCTAAAACTCCTTGAAATCGCGGAATACCCAATAAGTAAACACGAACTAAGTGCATTCTTCCGCAAACCTGACAACTCAAAATATCGTGAATGTAAAGACCAAATTTTGAGATACTTCTTAATAGGATTGCAGAAGTGATGTGTTTACCAGTTTATCGGTTTATCGGTTTATCGGTTTATCGGTTTTTTTGTGCAAATTTACCGATTACTGATTACTAATTACCGATTACTGGATCACAGAATCACAATTTTTATTTCACAATATTTATCTTCAATAACGAAACTGTTTTATCAGATTGCACCTTAACAATATAAGTTCCTTCAGCTAATCCAGAAAGATTCATCTCAATTTTATCAGAATCAGAATTTGCAGTTTTAACAATCTGTCCGCAAAGGTTAAGCACCTCGATATTTCTATTTTGGATATTCTCAAATCCAATATTTATCATTCCGTTAGTCGGATTAGGATAAAGACTTAGTTTTTCAGTATTATTACTAATTATTTCGGTTGCAATTACACTAATTTCAAACTCACATGTTAGCTCATCATTACCTTCAAAAGCATAATGATATGTAATTGTATGAAAGCCTTCACCAGCAACAGCAGGGTTAAAGATATTATCTGTAACACCAATACCAGAATAAGTCCCTCCTGCTGGGATACCACTTAATAATTCAAATGGAACATCACCGACACCAACAGTCATAGTATCAGGGCAACCTATCATTTCCACACAAAATTCAAATGATGCTTCATCAGAAAAAGCATTCCCAGCAAGGTCATATACGACAACTTGAGTCGCTAGGTTTGTTATTTTTACGCGTCCTTTATTTCCCCACCATGGGCTCATACCATCACCATAAGAATCAAATATCGTAAAAGTGTAACAACCAGGGCCTAAGCAAAACTCAGTTATATAATGAGCTTCTGTTCCACTTGGATAAGGACCTTCAGAATATAAAACATTTAACGTAGCATCATCAACAAGCTCCCAAGTAATTTCATCTCCATACTTATCTGTTAATAAGTCAAGTTCATATTTATCTCCAGATGCAACAACCATAAAATCGACACTTAAACTGTTACCATTAGTAGCAAAATTATTGCCTTCATTAATGCTTTCAATAGAATATGTAATAGTATTATTGCCTACTGGGAAAGAATTTTCAGGGAAAACAATGTTTACTGACTCATTTTGAGCAATCTGTCCTGTCCAATTCAACACATCAGTAATATCTCCACATTCGTAAGTTATTTTTGCAGAAGAAAGCGTAAATGTATCAAAGTTTTTTAGTACAACTTCTGGAATAAAAGAAGTCGTGTTACATAAAACATTTTCGGGAGTAATAGCTTCCATAAGTTTAGCATTTCCTGCATAAACCAAAACACTTTTCGTTGCTTGGTCGTTGTCGGGATACTCGTCTGTTTGTCCATTCGGAGAGCTTACATAAGCAACAATTACATTTTCGCCTGCTGATAGACTTATTTCAGGAAAACTAACAATTTCTGACTCAAGAGTAGCTAAATTTCCAGTCCAATTTTCTTCAATAGCAACACCTCCGTTTAGCGTATAACCAACTGTTAAAGAAGTCATATCAATTTGTCCTAAATTAAGAATAGTAAACTGTGGACTTAAAGTTGATTCTGTAACATGTACCATAGTTCCCGGGACATTGATTGATTGAAGCATAGCATCATAATCATTATCATTTGGGATAACCATTATTTCGTTAATATGAGGTGCTCTAAATTGCTTTGTAATAACAATATCAGCATTCTCAACCGTAGTAAGAGGTTCAAATTCAAGAACAACCACTCCGGTTTGGTCAGCTAATTTGGCATCAAGTAATACTCCATTAATACTTATTGCTACATAAGCTATAGCCTCGGTATTTACAGTTAATGACGACATGCCAATTGGGAGTGTTGACAGATATTCAGCAACAACTGGTTCAGGAATACCAACATAAGGCATTACAGAAGGATCTCCCATAACATGATAAATCTCCCAGTAATATTTTTTCCGTGTCGAAGTACTCTCATTTACAGCCAAATTCCCTATATAATTCATTTGTCCTGCTGAAAAATAAGGATCCTCATCGTTTTCATGAAAAAGATGATCATAAGTAGCTTGAGTTGTTCCCTCATAAGTAGGATTTGCATTTATTGGACTTGTAATACCAACACTCCAGTAAAAATCTTCGTCCCAATAAGTTGAATTCGACCCACCAAGATGTATTACAGCACCTTTTTTATCTGCTCTCAATAAAGCCTCTCCAAAACATTCGGCATCATCAAACTTATTAGATAAACAACAATTTCCAACACTAAAGAAATATTCATTTTCATTTTGAAGTCCAGGTATATTAGGTGTCTTAAAAACAGGTCCCTCCCAACCCGCAGATCCACAATGAGCCGTATAACTAACAAAACCAACACCTTCGCTAATTTTACTAATTATCTCTGAAGCTTGTGAGTTCGACGCAGGATGCAAATATATGTTATCAACTACATTATGCTCTTCGTTAAAATAATAATTATGTGCATAGTTTACCTGACCATTTCCATGAGTAGGAGCAAAATTAGCATCATTACCAGCAACAAGAACAACCTCTGCAAGATAAGAAGGATCAGGAAATGTATATTGCTCAAACATTAAAGTTTTTTCAATTTGTGGTAACAATTGTGCAACAGAGGTTGCAGAAAAACGTCCAAAATACATTTCAGGAATATAATCACCACTACCGTCAAATTCACAATAATACATATCCGTTTTGTGTCCCGAACCAGAGAAAGTCGGAACCTGAGCAACATCACCAACAATCAATAAATATGTAGGAGCAGGATTTTCAGTAGTTCCCGCCTCATATAATCCCTGTATATAAGTGTGTATTGCATCAGTAGTTGTTCCAATATCATCAGTATATTGAACATCAACATAAAAACCTTTTTTCGTTTTCCACTCAATATAAGGAGCCAGAGCGTCCTCAAACATTCGATGAGAAATTATAACATATTTAATTGGATACTGTGAAAGCGCATCTTTCGTCATTGGCTCCTTATAATTCCAAAGTTTATGATAAGCCGCATCAAAAGCAGGTGAATATTTGTTAGTTTTTAACAGAGCGGATTTTGCTATATCACCATTTTTAAAAACTACTTCTACCGTAATATTATTTTTTATTGTCAGAACATTCGATTCAATATCATAGGAAAAAGGAGACACAATAAGTTGAGCAACCTGAATACCTCGCATTTTACTAATGTTTTCAACTGAAACTAATTCAGTTTGGTAATATTCCTTTGTGGCATAAATTGATGCGTTTTTTTCAAATGGAACAGTCGTGGGATCTTGACTTTTTGACACCGAAGGCTGATTAGGAACTAAAGGAAACTCTGCTCCATACGCGTTCAAATCAATAATCTGTTCATCATAACTTATTATATTGATTTTAAACTCAGCATTTGCTGGCACCTCAATAAGTTTTGTCATTACAGGCAATTCAGGATAGCCAATTTTATTATCTGGAAAATACTCTGGAACAACAATTCTAGAATACAATCCATCTTTAGTTTTAGCGGTAGCAACATAAAAGCCTTCTAAATCATTAGTAAAAACTAATTTTTGATCAGAATTTTGTAGAAGTTCTGCTTTCGTTTTGGTTGAGTTAAGAATTATCTGTGATTGAGTAAAGCCAAGACAAGCAATCATCACAAAAAGCATTAACAAAATAGTTTTTTTCATCGTGAATTATTTTTTATTTAAAAAGTAAAATTACGTATTTTATTTAAATCTTAAATCTAATCGTAGTAAATTTATACAAAAAGACCCAAATGTGTAAATAAAAGTTGCTTTTGTTCGGCGGCATCACAATAATACCCACCGCTTTTTAAGGCCAAAATTAGCAGCAATTTTACATAAAAGATGTCCAATTATCGCAAAAATAAACACCAATTAATAAATTTGTATGAGTTTTATTGCTATATTTGGATAATATTGCATTGCTACTAACCTAAAACGACATATTATGCGAACATTTACACAAAAGCTATTGCTAACTTGCCTTATTGCAAGTTTTTCTTATTGTTTATTTTCACAAACTTACAGTACAAATTTAGATGTAAATAATGTTGATGCACTAATCAGACCAGTCGGAAATCAATTTTGGGATTGGCAGAGTAGCTCTCAATACTTTGTCCCGATTGGTGATGGAACCTCAACCATTTTTACCAGCACATTATGGATTGGTGGATTTGATGAATCAGACAATTTACATTTATCTGCAGAAATTTTCAGACAAAG